>CAJMRN010000054.1 GCA_905215815.1 uncultured bacterium
GTTTGACGAGGCGATTGAGCTCGGCTCTCGCGCAGTCGATATGGTCGACAAGTTTGAGCTGACGCCGCGTGAGGCCGACAAGCTCGAGCAGGAATACGATGAGGATGCGGCAAACGAATCCCAGGATAGCTCGGCCGCATCTCCGGATACGAATGGTTGATGGCATTCATGAAACGCGTGCGTCTCGATGACGAACTGATTTCACAGGGCATCTGCGCCGATCGCGCGGATGCCCTTCGCACTCTTATGGCCGGCTTGGTCTCGAGTGGCGGCGAGCGTTTGACCTCGCCGGGCCTTAAGGTGACGCCCGGCTTGCCGTTGCACGTGAAGGGTCGTATTCCCTACGTGGGGCGCGGCGGGCTCAAGCTCGAGGGCGCGCTCGATGCGTTTGGGATTGATCCGACGGACCTTGCTTGCCTCGATGTGGGCTGCTCTACGGGCGGCTTTACCGATTGCCTGCTCAAGCGCGGTGCCGCCACAGTCGTTTCGGTCGATGTGGGTCGCGCTCAGTTTGATTGGTCGCTGCGCCAAGACGAGCGCGTGACGCTCCATGAGCGCACCAACGTGACACAGCTGCCCGAGCTTGGCTACGGCGGCGCTATCGACTTGGCCGTGTGCGATGTGTCGTTTACGAGTATCGCGAATATCATCGACGCCGTGCTGGCGTGCCTGAAACCTTCCGGTTCGTTTTGCACGCTCGTAAAGCCCCAGTTTGAGGCGCCGGCTGCGCTGGTGGGCGAGGGCGGCATCGTGACCGACCCCGCCGTCCGCCGTGATACGCTCGTGGCGGCGATTGAGCTCTTTGCCGCTAAGGGCCTGTTCCCGGTCGACGTGTGCGTGTCGCCTATCCATGGTGCCAAGGGCAACGTTGAGTTTTTCCTGTATGGCACGAGGTTTGCCCCCGGCGAGCGCGCCGACGATGAGCTGCAATCCCAGGTATCGGTTTTGAGCGAGAAAGCTGCAACGCTATGAAGGTCTTTCTGGTTCCCAATTACTACAAGCAAGAGGCGGTCGAGAGCGGCCTGATGCTCGAGCTTTGGCTTTCTCGCCAGGGCTACGAGGTCGCATGGGCTGCCGATCAGCGCTCCAAGATCCAGAGCGCGCCCGATGTTGACGATGCCGACCTGGTCATTACGCTCGGCGGCGACGGTACGCTGCTGCGTGCCGCCCGCATTCTCAACTACCGTGAGATTCCCATTTTGGGTCTTTCCTATGGTCATTTGGGTTTTTTGACGGCCGCGAGCCCCGAGGAGCGCGACATTTTGCAGGTCGTGAGCGATGCCCTGTCCGGCGAGCTCCATGTGAGCCGCCGCGCCACCATCGCCGCTGATATCGTCTCGGTTCGCGAAGACGGCACGAAGGATGTCGTGCGCACGTTTGCCCTCAATGATATGGCCCTTACGCGCGGGCCCCTGTCCGATATGGTCGAGTTTGACATCACGGTGTCCGGTCATCATATCGACCGCCTGCGCGGCGACGGCGTGGTTGTATCGACGGCGACTGGCTCCACCGGCTACGCGCTTTCCGCCGGCGGCCCCATCGTCAGCCCCGATTACACGGGCATGGTCTGTGTGCCCATCGCCCCGCATACCATTCAGGCTCGCGCCTTTTTGACTTCGCCGAGCGATGTCGTCGAGATCTTTATGTCCGATGATCGCCCGAGCGTTCCGGCGATTGCCATCGATGGACAGTTTATTACCTGCGACGGCACGGTCGAGAGCGTGGCTGTGCGTCGCGGTCCCGGTGATGTGCTGCTGCTGGATTACGGCCCCGAGAGCTTCTATAACTCGGTGAGCCGCGTGTTCTACGGAGTGCGTCATGATCGATGAGCTGCAGGTTTCCAACATTGCACTCATTCGCGAGGCGAGGTTGGTTCCGAGCGCGGGCCTAACAGTTCTGACTGGAGAAACCGGCGCCGGTAAGACCGCGCTGCTCTCGGCGCTCAAGCTCATTTTGGGCGAGCGCGCAGATTCGTCGACGGTGCGCGAAGGCGAGACGCTTGCCAGCGTCGAGGCGCGTCTGTTTGACGGTCCGCACGACACGGAGGGCTTCACCGTACAGCGCAGCCTTTCTGCCGAGGGCCGCAGTCGCGTAAAAATTGACGGCCGCATCGCCGGCGTGCGCGAACTTTCGGAGCGCGTCGGCGTGATGATGGATCTTTGTGGCCAGCACGAGCACCAGCGCCTGCTCGACCCGGCGCATCATGTTGCCATGGTCGATGCATGGGCAGGGCGCCCGGCGCTCGAGGCGCTTGAGCACTACCGTGCGTGCTTTAAAGCCTCGCGCGCGGCTGCCAAGGAGGTCCGTCGCGTCGAGGAGGCCTCGCGTGCGCAGGGGAGTCGCGTCGAGGAGGCGCGCTTCGCCCTGGAGCGCATCGCCGAGGTCGACCCCAAACCGGGCGAGTACGAGGAGCTCGAGGAGCTGCTGCCGCGCTCCGAGCATGCCGAGGTGTTGGTGGCCACGGCCAACGATGCTCATGCGTCGCTTGCTGCCGAAGGGGGAGCGCTCGATGCCTTGAACAGTGCCGTGGCGGAGCTTTCCCGTATGGCGACCGTCGACCGCAAGCTGGGCGACATCGCTGATGCCCTTTCGGATGCCTGCATCTCGCTTGAGGATTGTGCCAACGAACTGCGCGCCTATCGCGATGGAGTCGCCTTCGATCCGCGCGAGCTGTCTCGTATGCGCGAGCGCTATTCCGATCTTAAAGGCCTGCTGCGTCAGTGGGGGCCCACCATGGACGATGTCTTTGCCATGCGCGACCGCTCACAAGAGCTGTTGTCGCTGGTAGACGATGGCGATGCGCAGATCAAGAAGGCGCGTGAAGCGCTTGGCGCGGCTGAACGCGAATTGTTCGCCGCCGCCAAGGCACTTAAGCGTGCGCGCAATATGGCAGCCCCTCGTTTTTGTCACGAGGTTGGCCGCCAAATGGCGCGCTTGGAGATGGGCGGCGCCGAGCTCGTTTGGGAGTCGCGCGATCTTCCGCGTGCCGAATGGACGCCGGCGGGCCCTTCGAGCTACGAGCTTTTGTATCGCAGCGGTGCCGGATTGACACCGCGTCCCCTTCGCCGCATTGCGTCGGGCGGCGAGCTGAGCCGCGTCATGCTGGCGAGCAAGGTTGTCCTCGGCAACGCGGATGGCGTGGATACGCTGGTGTTCGACGAGGTCGATGCCGGTGTCGGCGGCTCTACCGCACGTGCCCTTGCGAGCGTGCTGGCAGATCTCGCTGCTACGCATCAGGTGATTGTCGTAACCCACCTGGCGCAAGTTGCCGTCATGGCCAATAAGCACTACGTGGTGAGCAAAGAGCCCGGCGATGTTCCCCAAACGCATCTGGATGAGGTGGCAGGGGACGCCCGTACTGTAGAGATCGCCCGTATGCTGAGCGGCGATCATTCGGAGGCAAGCCTAGCGCACGCCAGGCAGATGCTGGAAGAAGCGCGTGCTTAGGCCGAGCCGCCGCATGCATGTCCGACCCGGCCGCCACGAAACCGGCCCATCTACTACGTTTAATAGGCCATCGGCGACCACACCGAGAATTGCAAAAAGAAAACCGCAGGTAGAACGCCTGCGGTTTTCTCTATTTTGGGTGTATGGTTGGCGGTTGCGGTTAAAACGTAGTAGATGGGCGGGTTTCGTGGCGAGGGGCGTCTATCGGCTCCCCAATTTACCTACTCAACGACCTTATCCGGCTGGATGAGCTCCTCGTAGTAGCTGATGTGCTCGCGGGCGTCTTCAATCTCGGGCAGCAGGAAGTTGTAGATAACCTCGATGATCATCGTGGCGCTCATCTTGGAGAACGCAAAGTCGCCCGTGGTGAGCAGCGCCTCGTGATTCACGGTATTAAAGGTGTAATCGGCCAAGCGAGCAAGCGGAGACTTGCTGTCGCTGCTGATGACGACTACGGTGGCACCGCAGTCGCGAGCTGCTTTTGCCATGCGATTCAGTCGGCGCGACTTGCCGGAGTTCGAGATCAGAACGATGACGTCGCCGGGGCGCAGCGTAAGCGCAAACCCAATCGAGGTCTCGCTGATGGTGCTTGCCATGCAGCGAAGGCCCAGCTGCGAAAACTTAAACGTCGCGTCGAGCGCGACGGCGTTGGTGTTGCCTACGGCAGCAAACTCGATAGCCCCTGCGTTCTTAAACGCGTGCACGACGGCTGCCAGTGTGTCGTGGTCAATGCCATCGATAGTCGCATTGAGTTCGCTTACCTTGGCAGCGAGAATATTCTTGAGGCTCTGCTCCATATTGTCGAGCGAGACCTCGTCGGTGAGGCCTTCGTTGCGTTGGCTCTCCAGATCGCGCGCTAGTGAAAACTGGAAACTGCGAAAACTGCCAAAACCCAGTTTGCGGCAGAAGCGCGAGACGGTTGCCTCGGAGGTTGCGGCGGCGCGCGAGAGCTGGGCGGCTGTCAGACGCGGTGCCTCGGACTGGTGCTCTAGGATATAGTCGACAATGCGCTGCTCGGACTCGCTGTACCCCCTGTGTGTGCTAATAAGGGAGAGTGCGCTCTTGCTGCTATCGGACATGGGATGGCTCCTGGCTGGCATAAAAATCGGACTTGTTTTGTAATGTCGTAGTATAGGGGCATTTTCAACTACAAGATACACCTTGCCGTTTCAATAGTTGATGGTAAACTTTCATCGACCGTTTACGGTAATGAAAGAACCTTTCACCGGAGAAATGAGCTGCATTGCTTCTCATATAAGCGGTGGGTTGGTATCTTTCAAGTGTGGAAAAACGCGCATCGAAGCGCGTGTAGGGGAGCGCCCGCGGGCGCAGTACTCAAGAAGGAGGGACACATGGCTAAGTTTGACATCATCGCCGCCACCGGTTGCCCGACCGGCATCGCGCACACCTTCATGGCGAAGGAGGCGCTGGAGAAGGCTGCTGCCGAGCGCGGGCTGACCATTAAGGTCGAGACCCATGGCCAGGTCGGTGTCGAGAACGAGCTCACCAAGAGTGAGATCGCTGGCGCCAAGGCCGTCGTCGTCGCAGCCGATAAGGATGTCCAGGCGGAGCGTTTCGCCGGCAAGCCCATGGTTTCCGTTGGTGTTTCCAAGGCCCTGTCCGTCGAGGCTGCTGGCAAGCTGATCGACCGCGCCCTCGCCGCCAAGGGCGACGACACGGTTGCGGCTGGTGCCGATGTCGAGGATGAGGTCGAGGAGAAGGAGTCCATCGGTCACATCATCTATAAGCACCTCATGAACGGCGTCAGCCACATGCTGGTCTTCGTCGTCGCCGGTGGCGTCCTGACCGCCGTTTCGTTCCTGTGGGGCATCACGTCCTTCGATTCGACGGCTGCCGACTACAACAGCTTCGCCGCTATGCTCAAGATTATCGGCGGCATTGCCATGAACCTCATGGTTCCGGTGCTTTCCGCCTATATCGCCGAGTCCATCGGCAAGCGCCCGGCGCTCGTCCCCGGCTTTGTTGCCGGTATGATCGCCATCCAGGGCCTGCCTGTTAACGCCGAGACCGGCATGATCGACGCCGGTGGCGCCGGCGTGGGCTTCGGCTTCCTGGGCGGCATCGTCGGTGGCTTCCTCGCCGGCTATGTCATCCTGCTGCTCGAGAAGGTCTTTGCCGGTCTGCCCAAGAACCTGGACGGCCTTAAAGCTATCTTCCTGTACCCGCTGTTCTCGACGGCTATCGTCGGGCTGGTCATGCTCGGCATTTCTGGCCCCATGGCTGCCATCAACACCGCCATGATGGACTTCCTCAAGGGCCTGTCCGCCTCTGGCGCCGTTGTCCTGGGTCTTGCCATTGGCTGCATGTGCGCCTTTGACATGGGCGGCCCGGTCAACAAGGCTGCTTACGTCACCGGTACCGCTATGCTCACCGAGGCTTTGGCCGCCGGTGTTGGCACCGATACCTACAACTTCGGCACCAACTTCATGGCTGCCGTCTCCGCCGCCTGCATCGTTCCGCCGCTGATCACCACCTTTGCCGTCGTTGTCGGCAAGAAGTACTTCAGCCAGGAGGATCACGACGCCGGTGTCGTCAACCTCATCCTTGGTTGCACCCACATCACCGAGGGCGCCATTCCGTTCATGACTAAGAACATCTGGCCCGTCATGCCCATCATGATGCTCGGTTCCTCTATCGCTTCGATCCTGACCATTATGTTCAACGTTCACGATCCGGCGCCTCACGGTGGCTTCCTGGTCCTGCCCGTTGTCGAGAACGGTCCGCTTTGGGTCCTCGCGATCCTCATCGGCGCTGTGGTCGGTGGCATCCTGTTCGTGGCCTTCAAGAAGTACGACTTCGAGAAGAACCAGAAGGCCGCTCCTGCAGCCAAGCCGGTTGAGGCCCCCGAGGCCGCTGCCGTCGAGGCCCCCAAGGCCGAGGCTGCCGACTTCGTGAAGGTCGAGAATGTCTTTGTCGCCGAGGACTTCGCTTCTCGTGACGAGGCTCTGAGCTTCGTTTCCAACCAGGCTGTTAAGGCCGGTATCGCCAGCGATGACGACGCCGTGATGAACGCCTTCCTTGCCCGCGAGGCCGAGGGCACCACGGGCATGATGGAGGGCTTCGCTATTCCGCATGCCAAGTCCGACGCCATTACCGAAGCTGCCGTCATCGTCGTCAAGGACGAGTCCGGCGTGACCGGTTGGGACACCATGGACGGCGCTCCCGTCAACGTGGCTATCGCCCTGCTCATCCCCGGTGCCCAGGCCGGCACTACGCACCTCAAGATCCTGTCTAAGGTCGCCGAGGCGCTCATGGACGAGGACTTCCGTGCCACCGTCAAGGGTTCTACCGACGCTGCCGAGATCGCCAAGACGATCAACGCCCGTCTGGTTTAATCCTGCGGTTCGCGAATAACATCGCCCCTTGTATATAAGGCGGAGACTCCATCAGGAGTCCCCGCCTTTTTCTATCCCTCTCATAATTTGCGGTGAAATAGGGACTGCTTAAACGATTCAACCCCAAATTCAGTCCCTATTTCACCGCAAGTTAGAAGAAGGGGATAGCGCGGCCTGTCTATCGGATCGTCCGTGCGGACAAATATTCAGCCAGAATTCCGTTCGCACGATATTGCTCTGGACCGACCGAGTTTCCGCAGCTTGCTCGCCCACAGGGGGCCGGGCGCGGCCTGCGAGATTTATCGCGAGTTCCGCACGAGCCGAAGAGCACTTAATGTGCTCTTCGTGCGAGCAGGACTGTAGAGCAGGAAATCTCACTGGCCACGCCCGGCCCCCTGTGGGCGAGCAAGCGGACGACAAACACATCTGTCCAACAATTCGTGCGAAACATAATGAAAAACAGTTTGATGTGAGTTAATATAAACAACGTCGTGAATCTGACTCCTGCCACATGCATGACAGGGGTTAAACACAAAAAGGAGTCAATTATGGTTTCTGAGAAGGCTACCCTCGTTAATCCTCAGGGTCTGCACATGCGTCCGGCTGGTCTGTTCGCCTCCACCATGGGCAAGTACGCCTGTGACGTGACGGTCGTTACCCCCGAGAAGGAGGTCAACGGCAAGTCCCCGATGGCCCTCATGGCTGCTGGTATCCCCTGCGGTACCGAGGTCGAGGTCAAGTGCGACGGCGCTGACGAGGCCGAGGCTCTGGCTGCTGCCATCGAGCTCATCAAGAGCGGTCTTGGCGAGTAGAACTCAAACGGGTCGCATGTTGAACAACTAAGTTCATATTTGGGGGCGCAGTGACCTGTTGTAAGGTAGCTGCGCTCTTTTGTCATGGATATGGCAAAACGCTTTATCACATGACACGGAGAGAGGAATGGGAATGTATCAGGGAGTCAACGCTTCCGAGGGCATCGGTATCGGCACCGTCATGGTCGCCGTCGATCCCGACTTGACGTTTGAGCCGCACGAGGTTGCTGATTCGGCAGCAGAGAAGGAGCGCTATCAAACCGCTCTTTCGGTCTTCTGCGAGAAGACCCAGGCTCAGGCCGACCACATGAAGGAGACGGTGGGCGAGGCCGAGGCCGAGATCATGAGCGGACATATTGTCCTGGCTCAGGACCCGGGCATGACCGACGCCATCAACGCCGCCATTGACGGCGGTACCTGCGCCGAGCAGGCGCTCATGGACACCTCGACCATGTTCGAGAACATGTTCCTGTCCATGGACGACGAGATGTTCCGTCTGCGCGCGGCCGACATCGCCGACATCCGCACCGGTATTCTGGCCGAGCTGCTGGGCAAGGAGGTCGTCGACCTCTCTGTCCTGCCCGAGAACACCGTCGTTGTCGTGCACGACCTTACGCCGTCCATGACCGCCACGATCGATAAGGCCCACGTTGCCGGTATCGTCACCGAGACCGGTGGCCGCACGTCGCACTCCGCGATCATTGCGCGCGCCCTCGAGATCCCGGCTGTCCTTTCGGTTTCCAACAGCTGCACCGCGCTGCGCAACGGTATGACCGTTGTCGTCGATGGTGGCAAGGGTATCGTTGAGGCCGATCCCGACGAGGAGACGCTCGCCGCCTACACCGCCAAGGCCGAGGCCTTCGCTGCCGAGAAGGCAGCCCTCGAGGCCTTCCGTGGCAAGCCGTCCGTGACTGCCGATGGCATCAAGAAGATCATCGCCTGCAACATCGGTAACCCCGATGACGTTCCCAACGCGCTCGATCACGACGCCGAGGCCATCGGTCTGTTCCGCTCCGAGTTCCTGTTCATGGACTCCGCTGAGCTTCCTTCCGAGGAGGAGCAGTTCAACGCCTACCGTAAGGTCGCCAGCGCGCTCAAGGGCGCTCCGGTCATCATCCGCACGCTCGATGTGGGTGGCGACAAGGAGATTCCGTATCTGCACATGGTCAAGGAAGATAACCCCTTCATGGGCTTCCGCGCCGTGCGTTACTGCCTGGCCAATCCCGACCAGTACAAGGTCCAGCTCCGCGCTCTGCTGCGCGCTAGCGCCTTCGGTGACGTCAAGATCATGATCCCGCTCGTCACCTGCGTCGAGGAGGTCTTGGCCGTCAAGGAGCTCGTCGAGCAGTGCAAGGCCGAGCTGACCGAAGAGGGTCGCAAGTTCAACGAGAACATCGAGGTCGGCATCATGGTCGAGACGCCCGCCGCTTCGCTGCTCGCAGACCGTCTGGCCGAGGTCGCCGACTTCTTCTCCATCGGCACCAACGACCTGATCGGCTACACCATGTGCGCCGACCGTGGTAACGACACCATTTCCAACCTGTACCAGGTGTACTATCCCGCCGTGCTCCGCTCGCTCAAGAACATCATCGAGAGCGGTGTGAAGGCCGGCATCATGGTCGGTATGTGCGGCGAGGCCGCTGCCGATCCGCTGCTCGAGCCGCTGCTGATCAGCTGGGGCCTGGAGGAGTTCTCGATGAGCGCTCCGTCTATCCTGCGCGCCCGCAAGACCATCAGCCAGTGGACCAAGGCCGAGTGCGACGAGCTTGCCGAGAAGGCGCTCGCCTGCAACACCGCCGTCGAGGTCAAGGCACTGCTCGAGTCCGCAGCTCGCTAATTTGGTATCAGAGGTAACCGCGTGGTTGGAATGGGCCGGCCACGCGGCCCTCACATATACAGGGGGTACTGTAAATGTTCTACACGCTAACCGCTAACCCGGCTGTCGACATGACGGTTTCGAGCTCTCCGCTCGAGCCTGACGAGAACGTCCGCACCGGCTCGGCCAGCTACACGGCTAACGGCAAGGGCCTCGACGTGTCCTTCGCCTTTAAGAAGATGGGTGTCGACACCGTCGCTCTCGGCTTCTTCGCCGGCTTCACGGGCAAGTTCATCGTCGAGGAGGTCATGAACCTGGGCTGCCTGTGCCGCCCGGTCTGGACCGACGGCATCACGCGTATCAACACCTACGTCAACGATGGCCAGCACGAGTACGGCATCCTTAATCCCGGCGCCCCGATCACGCCGGAGCATCAGAAGGAGCTCTACGACATCCTGGACACCGCGGGCGACCTTGAGTGCCTGATCGTCTCTGGCTCCGTGCCTCCCAAAGCTACGCCCGACTTCCTGGCTCAGGTCATGGAGCACGCTCAGGCCCGTGGCGCCGACGTTGTCCTAGACCTGTCCTCCGATAAGCTCAAGGAGCTCGCTCACAAGAAGCCGCTGCTCATCAAGCCGAACCATCACGAGATGCAGGCCATCTTCGGCGTGCCGGTCGACACCGACGACGAGGTTCGCGTTGCCATGAAGATGGCTCACGACGCCGGCGTTCAGAACGTGCTGCTCACCCGTGGTAGCCGCGGCGACGCTTACTTCTCCAACGGCGAGGACATCTGGTACGCCAAGCGTGAGTTCAACATCAAGCTGGTCTCTTCCGTCTGCGCCGGCGACTGCACCCTCGCCGCGTTCCTGCACAAGTGGTACAGGAATCGCGACAACGTCGAGGAGGCCATGAAGCTCGCTATGGCCACCGGCGCTAACGTTGCCGAGTCCGTGGGCATTGGCGACTTCGGTCACGTCGATGAGTACAGCAAGCGCGTTGCTGTCCGCAAGCTCGACCGCAAGTAAGCGAAACACGACATATTCGTGGTTCTATGGCGCCCCGATTTTGGCCGGGGCGCCATTTTTGTATATTGTGGGCGAGCAACAGTACAAACGCATCTGAGCTATTTGCTCGTCATCCTGTCGCCCTGCACGCGTTCTACACCGTTTGCCGAGTTGCTATGGTCTTTTCCTGAAGCGTGGAATATACTTTCATCAACACGTTGCCTTGTGAAAGGAACATTCATGATTTACACGCTCACTGCAAATCCGGCCATTGACTACAACATTGCCTGCGACGGTCTTTCCGCAAACACCGTCACCCGCACTCGTAACGCGGTCTATACGCCCAACGGCAAGGGCCTCAACGTCTCGTTTACCCTCAATCACTATGGCGTCGACACCACGATCCTGGGCTTTTTTGCCGGCTTCTCGGGCGAGTTTATCGTCAAGGGCGCCGAGGCCCTGGGCGTGCCCGTCAAGCCCGTGTGGACCGACGGCATCACGCGCGTCAACGTTTTCCTCAACGCCGGTCCCGACACCGAGTACAACATGGTCAACGCGGGTGCCGCCATCAATGCGGCCAACGAGCAGGAGATGTTTGAGCTCATCGATTCGCTCGACGATATGACCTGCCTGGTCATTAGCGGCTCGCTGCCCCCCAACACCTCTGAGGGTTTCCTGGCCGAGGTCCTGCGCCGTGTTAAGGCAAAGGGTGCCGAGTTCGTGCTCGATATCTCGAGCCATCAGCTGGCCGACCTCATTGCCATGGAGCCGTTGCTCATTAAGCCCAACGACGACGAGCTGCTCGACATCTTTGGCATTAAGGTGAGTGGTGGCGACGACGAGTCCGTTAAGGGCGCGATGGCCGAGCTGCACGCCAAGGGCGCCAAGAACGTTCTGCTGACCCTTGGTGGCGACGGCGCGTACTTCTCCAACGGCGAGCATATCTGGTTTGCCAACCGCACCTTTGAGGTCAAGCTGCTGTCGACGGTCTGCGCCGGCGATTCCTCGCTTGCCGCCTTCCTGTCTGTGTGGCACGACGCTCCCGAGCGCGTCGAGGACGCACTGCGCCTCTCGATGGCTACCGGCGCCAATGTGGTTGAGTGTCCTGGTTTGGGCGATTTTGCCAAGGTGGACGAATATAAGAAGCACATCGAGGTTCGCCAGGTCTGCTAACAGCATCGATATATCGTTGCCGAACACCCGCTTTGGATTCCCAAGGCGGGTGTTTTTTCGCGCTGTCCACATGAGGCACATACTGTCCCGTTCGTTCGAATTGACGATACGATTGCATGTGCGCGCATGCTCGTTTCTTGCTAGACTTCTTGAGAACCATCGATGAACGCTCGCACGCGTAGGAGGCCATAGGTATGTGCAATGTTTCGCTCAACGGTACGCAGCCCTCAGGCGCCTCCCTGCGTGTGCTACATGCGCTTGAGGCAGCCGGTCTTGAGGCCTGGTTCGTGGGCGGTTGGGTACGTGACGCCCTGTTGGGACGTCCCAGCCACGATGTCGATATGTGCTGCAGCGGCCTGTGGCAGGAGTCTAAGGCGGCGCTCGAGGCCGCCGGCATTGCGGTAGTTGAGTCGGGCATTAAATTTGGCGGCATTACTGCCATTTGCGATGGCGAGCGCATTGAGGTCACGACGTATCGCCTGGACGGCTTTTACACTGATGGTCGCCATCCCCAGAGTGTGGAGCGTGCGGCGTCGCTTGAGGACGATCTGGCACGACGTGACTTTACCGTTAACGCCATGGCTTGGCATCCCCAGCGCGGTCTTGTCGACCGTTACGACGGCCAGGGCGACCTGGAGCGTAAGCTGATCCGTGCCGTCGGAGATCCCAAGCGTCGCTTTAATGAGGATGCGCTTCGCATGTTACGCGCCGTGCGTTTTGCCTGCCGCCTGGATTTTATGATCGAGCCTAAGACCAAACAGGCGCTTGCCGAATGCTCACCGCTGCTCGATGCCGTGGCACGCGAGCGCATGGGCATTGAGCTCGAAGGCATTCTTTCGACCGGTCATGGGGGAGACGCGATGCTGCGCTACCCCGAGCTTATTTGTGCCGCGGTGCCCGAGCTTTCGCCGGCTCGTGGGTTTGACCAGCGCAGCGTCTACCATGCCTTTAATGTCTACGAGCATATCGCTCGCGTGTTGACGGTGGCGGGGGAGCTGGCACTGTGTGACGGCGTCGCGCCTTCGTCGAGTTTAATGTGGGCAGCGTTTTTGCATGACGTCTCCAAGCCCGATTGCTTTACGGTCGACCACGCGGGCAGCGGTCACTTTTACGGTCATCCCGAGCTTGGTGCCAAGAAGGCGCGCGCCATTATGGATCGTCTGGCGCTTTCGCACGATTTGGTTCGCGATGTGTGTCTGCTTATCAAGTATCACGATAAGCCGTTGCGCCCCGAGCGTTCCTGTTTGCTCAATATGATGCGCTTGCTTTCGGGCGAGGGCGTCGACACGCCGCGTTTGATTGATGAGCTTATGGACCTTAAACGTGCCGATACGCTGGGTAAGGCGCCGTCGTGCTTCTATTACGTCGAGACGATCGAGGAGATGCGCTCACTCGCCCACGGACTGCTTGAGGCGGGGGAGCCCTATACGCTCAAGATGCTTGCCATCAACGGCGGCGATTTGATTCGCGCCGGCGTCAAACCGGGGCCGGAATTGGGACAGTTTCTCAATGCCGCCCTCGACGCTGTGATCGAGGATAACGTCCCCAACGAGCGCGAAGCCCTTCTGGCCCATCTGCACCTGGTATAAACATCCTTCGGTTCGTCCCAAATGATCTACTTAGTTGACCTGCGTGTTCCATAACCTCCCGACAAAATTCGGGCAATTTGGAATTTCTTCTTGCGCTCGCGTTTTTTGTCCCGTAATATATTTCTTCGCAGCACGGCAGTGCAGATGTCATGTGGCCCGTTCGTCTAGCGGTTTAGGACGCCGCCCTCTCAAGGCGGAGATCACCAG
>CAJMRN010000055.1 GCA_905215815.1 uncultured bacterium
ATTACGCTGACCGTTGCCGGTGACCCACGTCTGGCGCGCCTGGTGCGTATGACGGCCGCCAACGTTGGCGCGCTGTGCTCTATGTCCGTCGATCGCATCGAGGATATCCGTATGGCTGCCGAGGAGGCCTTCATCTTTGGCTGCACGGCCGTTGATTCCGACGATATCTCGATTAAATTCGATGTCGACGAATCGCATGTGGGCATGACCTTTACCTTTGGCGATCAGGCGACTGTCGATGAGGATGACCAGGCTGCCGTGTATGCCGAGCTCATTTTAGCGAGCGTGTGCGATTCCTACGAAAAGACTGCGGCGCCCCTGACGCTTTCCCTCGACCTCAAGGCGGATATCTAATATGGCCGAACGTTCCCGGAGCGGTAAGACCGCTTGGGACAAGGAGAAAACCCGCGAGCTGTTTCGTCGCTACAAAGAGACCGGTGATCCGGACGCACGTGAGCAGCTCGTTATGTCCCATATGAACCTGGTAAGGTTTCTTGCCAACAAATTTAAGAACCGCGGTGAGCCGCTCGACGACCTGATGCAGGTCGGATACCTGGGTTTGCTTAAAGCAATCGACCGCTTTGATCCCGAGCGCGGACTCGAGTTCACCACGTTTGCCACGCCTACCATTCTGGGCGAGATCAAGCGTCACTTCCGCGACAAGGGCTGGAGCGTGCGCGTGCCGCGCCGTCTGCAGGAGCTTTCTGCCAAGGTCAACCAGGCTACCGACAAGCTTACTAACGAGTTGCAGCGCTCGCCTAAGGTTGAAGAAATCGCTGAGTACCTGGGCGTGACCGTTGACGAGGTGCTGGAGGCCATGGAATCGTCTTCGGCCTATACCTCGGTACCCATCGAGGCTCCCGGCGCGTCCGATTCCGACGATGCCCCCTCGATTCTCGACCGCTACGCCGACGACGACAACGAGCTCGACTTTACCGATGACCGCCTGGTGATCGAGGAAGCCATTCGCGATTTCTCGCCTCGCGAGCGCGAGGTTATCGAGCTGCGCTTCGTAAAGGGCATGACCCAGATCGAGATTGCCAAGAAGCTGGGCATCTCGCAGGTGCAGGTCTCGCGCCTGCTGCGCCGTACCCTGAAGAAGATCCAAGACAAGATTGACCCCGACGGAGTGATGGTTCGTTCATGAGTGAGCACCCCCAACAAACCGACCGCACGCTGCGCGATACCCGTATTCTGACGCTGCGCATTTGGGGCGTCGTCGGCTGCATTGTCATCGCCGCCGTCATCTTTAACCTTATGGGTATCCTGGCGCCGGTTATCGAGTTTCTCGCTGTCGGTTCCATCATCGCTTTTGTGATGTCGCCGATCACTAACTGGCTCGAGCATCACGGCGTCAACCGTGGCATCGGTTCGCTCATCGCGCTGATCGTGGTTGTGGCAGTGCTCGTCGGCGTCGTCTGCATCCTGTCGCCTATTTTGCTCGGTCAGATTATGGAAGTCCTGAGCCGTTTGCCTGAGCAGCTTCGCGTTGCGGGCGGTGATCTCAACGAGATGATTTCGCACGCTAAGACGCTCAACAACACACCGCTCAAGGAGTACCTGGACGATAATCTGTCCTCGCTGGTTACTGTGGCGTCCAAGTACGTATCGCAAATCGCCGCTGAGCTCGGTCGCGGTGTATTCCCGCTTATTACCAATACGGCTTCGCAACTGTTCGTTATCTTCCTGGGCTTGGTACTTGCTTATTGGTTGGCCTGCGACTATCCCCGTATGCACCACGAGGTCTGCACCATCATCGGACAGGAAAAGGAGACCTCGTACCGCTTTATGGTGGCCATCCTTTCGCGCTCGGTCGGTGGCTACATGCGCGGCATGGTCGTCACGTCGATCTGCGGTGGCATCCTCGCTTTTATCGGCTTTGCGCTCATTGGTCATCCCTACGCGGCACTCATGGCCATATTTACGGGCATTATGCACTTGGTTCCGGTTGTCGGCCCCTGGGTGAGCGCGGCGATAGCCACGGTGCTCGGCTTTATGTTCAGCCCGATGCTGGCACTTTGGACACTTATCGTTACTATGATTGCGCAAAATGTTACCGATAATGTGATTTCTCCTAAGGTCATGCAGAGCTCGGTGCAGGTGCACCCCATCATGAGCCTGACGGCCCTCGTTATTGGTTCGGCACTCATGGGTCCCATCGGCATGGTTATCGCCATCCCGCTGTGCGCGGCCCTCAAGGGCATCTTCGTCTACTACTTTGAGAATGAGACCGGTCGCCAGCTCGTGGCATACGACGGCGCCGTGTTTAAGGGCACGCCGTATCGCGATGCCGAGGGCAACCCTGTCGCCGCCTATGACGCGCTTGGAGACGATACGTTCATTTACGAGTCCGAGCTCATCGGCAATGAGACCGCGCCCGAGGCCCAAGCGATGCCCAAGCCCGAGCTCGAGAATCCCTGGATCAAGCTCTCGGGCCTGCAGCCCGATGCGACAGGCTTTTTCAAGAACCCCTTCGCCAAGGACGATGACTCCAACTCGGACGACGATACCAAAACCGGCATCGACGGCTCTATGGATGATTCGGATTCCAAATAGGCAACGCTAGCGTTTCTTGAAGTTGTAAATGACGAGAAACGCGAGCAAAGCGATTGATAAGGGGCCGGCTACATAGAAAAAGAGAACGTCAATTGCGCGTAGAGTGTAATAAGCCTTATCGCCGGACATTACTGCATACAATACGTATCCAAATGCTGGTTGGTTTGCGTACCAGCAGGAGAAGGCCAAGAGCGCTAAAAGTGCTACAACCAGAAGTGCATTCAGGAAAAATCGTTTACTTTTCATCGATCGCTCCTTCCGGGTGACTCTTATATGTAATTCTACAGCAGCCTTTTTTCAAAGGATTGATCGGTCCTAAATAACGTGCACTTTCGCTGGAGGGTCGCTGTTTGGCGGCCCTCTTTTTTGCACGGGAGCGGTTGGATGGTAATATCGTTACGTTTGAACTGTTTCGATGTGAAACCGAGGAGATTCCCTCTATGAGTGCTGACTACCCGTCAATGACTACGGCCGAGATCCGCTCCAAGTTCCTCAACTTCTTTGAGGAGCGCGGTCTTAAGCTCTATCCTTCTTCGTCTCTCGTCCCCGACGATCCTTCGCTGCTGCTTGCCAACGCCGGCATGAACCAGTTTAAGGAGTACTACCAGGGCAAGAAGACCATGAAGGAGATCGGCGCGATCTCCTGCCAGAAGTGTGTCCGCACCAACGATATCGACTGCATCGGCGAGGATGGCCGTCACCTGTCCTTCTTTGAGATGCTCGGCGACTTCTCCTTTGGCGGCGTCTCCAAGCAGCAGGCCTGCGCTTGGGCCTTTGAGCTCATCACCAAGGAGTTCAAGCTGCCGCTCGACCGCCTGTACTTCACCGTCTTTACCGAGGACGACGAGACCCACGACGTGTGGCGCTCTCTGGGCGTTGCCGAGGACCACATCTCCCGCCTGGGCGAGGACGACAACTTCTGGGCCGCCGGCCCCACCGGCCCCTGCGGTCCGTGCTCCGAGATCTACTTTGACATGGGCGAGGAGGTCGGTTGCGGCAGCCCCGACTGCAAGCCCGGCTGCGACTGCGACCGCTTCCTTGAGTTCTGGAACCTCGTGTTTACCCAGTACGACCGTCAGGAGGACGGCTCCATGCCGGAGCTGCCGCACCGCAACCTCGATACGGGCATGGGTCTGGAGCGCATGGCCGCCATCATGCAGCACAAGACCGCTAACTACGACGGCGATCTGATGCAGCACCTCATCAAGCTGGGCGAGGAGATTAGCGGCAAGACCTATGACGCCGACGATTACTCTGGTGCCAGCCGCTCCCTGCGCATCATTGCCGACCACTCCCGTGCTGTCGACTTTATGATCTCGGACGGCATCCTGCCCGGTAACGAGGGTCGCGAGTACGTCCTTCGCCGCCTGCTCCGTCGTGCCGTGTTCCACGGCCGCCTGCTGGGCATCGAGGGTGCCTTCCTGACCAAGTTCATCGACGAGGTCAACGCTCAGATGGGTGAGGCCTATCCCGAGCTCCTCAAGAACGTCGCGCTCGTTAAGGGTATCGTCGCTTCCGAGGAGGAGCGCTTCTCCACGACGCTGGACAACGGTCGCGTCTACCTGGACGAGGCCCTGTCCGCGCTCGCCGATGGCGCTGTCCTTCCGGGCGATGTTGCCTTTAAGCTGCACGACACCTTTGGTTTCCCCATCGATCTGACCGTTGAGATCGCGGGCGCCGCTGGTCACGATGTCGACATGGACGGCTTCACCGCCTGCATGGAGGACCAGAAGGCCCGCGCTCGCGCCAACGCCAAGGGCGATGCCTGGGGTAGCTTCAACGACGTGTGGGTCGAGCTTTCGGACAAGGTCGCCGCGACCGAGTTCGACGGCTACGACAACGATGTCATCGAGGGCGCCAAGGTTGTTGCCATCGTGCGCAACGGCGAGTCCGTCGAGTCCGCTGCCGCGGGCGAGGACGTCGAGGTCGTGCTCGACCGCACCCCGTTCTATGCCGAGATGGGCGGCCAGCAGGGCGACGCTGGCGAGCTTTCCGCCGAGGGCGTTGCGCTGTCTGTTTCCGATACCAAGAACCACAACGGCCTGTATGCCCACGTCGCGCACGTCGCTGAGGGCACGCTGACCGTCGGTGCTACCGTGACCGCCGCGCTCGACGCCGAGCGCCGTGGCTTCCTGCGCCGCAACCACACCGCTACCCACCTGCTCGACGCCGCCCTTAAGCAGGTCCTGGGCGAGCATGTCTCCCAGGCCGGCTCGCTGGTGACCCCCGAGCACCTACGCTTTGACTTCACGCACTTCGAGGCTCTGTCCTCCGAGCAGCTCAAGGCTGTCGAGGACCTGGTCAACCAGCAGATCTTCGCCTCCAAGCCGGTCGTTACCCGCGTCATGGGCATCGATGAGGCCAAGGCCGCCGGCGCCGTCGCCCTCTTTGGTGAGAAGTATGGCGACGTCGTCCGCGTCGTTTCCGTGGGCGCCGAGGACCAGCCGTTCTCCCGCGAGCTTTGCGGTGGCACGCATGCCGCCAACACCGCCGAGATCGGCCTGTTTAAGATTATCTCCGAGTCTTCCACGGGCTCGAACGTCCGCCGTATCGAGGCCGTAACCTCTAAGGGCGCTCTCGACTACATGGCGGACCGCCTGGCACTCGTTGACGCCGCTGCCGCTGCGCTCAAGTGCCGTGTCGACGAGGTTCCCGCCCGTGTGGAGAACCTGCAGGCCGAGCTGCGCGAGACGTCCAATAAGCTCAAGAAGGCTCTGACCGGTGGCTCCTCCGATGCCATCTCAAGTGCTATCGAGGGCGCCGTCGAGCTCGGCGGCTACAAGCTCGTCGTCGCTGAGCTCCAGGGCCTTGAGGCTGCTGACCTGCGCAACGTCTGGGATACCGTGCACCAGAAGGTTTCCGGCCCCGTTGCCTGCGTCGTCGCCAGCGTTACCGAGAAGGGCACCCCGGCCCTGCTCGCTGCCGGCTCCGATGACGCCGTGAAGGCCGGTTTCCACGCCGGTAACGTGATTAAGCAGATTGCGGGCCTGGTCGACGGTCGCGGTGGCGGTCGTCCCAATATGGCCCAGGCCGGTGGCAAGAACGCTGCCGGTATCGCCGATGCCCTCGCGGCCGCCAAGACCGCGCTCGGCGCCTAAGTAGTCGCTGTGGTCGCGCTCGCGCTGGACATAGGGGAGACCAGGATCGGCATCGCCGTCTCGAGCCGTGATGGCAAGATGGCGATGCCCGTCAAGGTGCTCCCGGCCGCCGAGGTCACCGGTATGGCCAAGACGTTCCGTTACCTGGTCGAGGACTATGAGCCCGACATCCTGGTAAGCGGACGGCCTTTGACCATGGCCGGCGAGCCCGGTCCCCAGGCCGAGCGCGTTGCCGCCGTGGCGCAAAAGATCGCCGACGAGCTTGATCTTCCTCTGGAGTTTGAGGATGAGCGCCTGTCCTCGCAAGAGGCAAAGCGCATCTTGCGCGAGCAGGGACTCAACGAAAAACAGATGAGGGGCAAGATTGACATGATCGCCGCCAGCCTGTTCTTGCAGACATGGCTCGATCGAAAAAACGAGGAGGTATCGCATGTCTAGCGCTTCCGATCCGCGCCAGCCGAATCGTACACGACAGTCTGCGCCGCGCCCTGTACCGTCCGGTCAGCGTCCGGTGCAGCCGACCCAGCGCGCGGCCCAACCCGCCGCACGTTCGGCGCAGTCCTCCTCTCGCTCTGCACAGCCCGCTCAGCGTCCGGGCCAGCAGTCTGTTGCTCGTCCCGCCCAGCAGCCTACTGCTCGTGCAGCCCAGCCTGCAGGCGGCGCCCGCTTTAAGCAGCAGACGCCCACTCAGCGCGCGCAGACCCCTCAATCGCACGCGCATCACGCTCAAGGCACGCATGGCGTGGCTCCGGCTGCGCGTTCGAGCTATAACACGCATGTTCGGCGCGGCGCCCAAAAGAAAAGCTCGCCGGTGCCTATGATTATCGGCGCTGCGGTTGCGGCTATCGTTCTCGCTGTTATCGCCATCTTCGCCGTGCCGGCCGTCAAGGGCTTGCTTGGCGGGGAGGACGCGAGCGTTACCGCTGGCCAGCAGGTTACCGTTACGATTCCCGATGGCGCCTCGGGCGACACGATCGCCTCGATTCTCTCCGAGAACCATATTGTCGAGAATCCTAAGGATTACTACGCGGCGGTCAAAAAGCTCAACGCGGACATGTCGCTTAAGCCCGGCACGTACTCGTTCACGACGCTTATGGATGCGACCAAGGTCGTTCAGCAGCTTATTGAGGGACCCAATGCTGGCTCCGATGCGTTGACGATTCCCGAGGGCCTGACAGTCGACCAGGTTGCCGACCGTGTGGCCCAGGCGTACGACAGCATCTCCAAAGAGGACTTCCTCAACCAGGCGAAGGCCAGCAATTATGTGAACGACTATCCGTTCCTCAAAGGTGCTGCGAATGATTCGCTCGAGGGTTTCCTGTTCCCCAAGACCTATTCGCTGGGCAAGGACCCGAGTGCCGACGACGTTATCCGCGCCATGCTCGATCAGTTCAACACCGAGTACAAATCGCTCGATTTTGCCGGTTGCGAGGCCAAGATCAAGGAGCGCTACGGCGTGGAGATGTCCGATTACGACATCATCAATCTCGCTTCCATCGTTGAGCGCGAGGGCCTCAACGCCGAGCAGCGCGCGCATGTCGCCTCGGTGTTTTACAACCGTCTTGCCGGCAAGCTCGACGGTCTTCGCTACCTCAATAGCGATGCGACCATGATGTATGTCACCGGCGGCGAGGTTACCGCCGACGACCTGCAGAGCGATAGTCCATACAACACCTATAAGCATGAAGGGCTGCCGCCCACGCCCATCTGCTCTCCGTCGCTCGAGGCGCTCAAGGCAACCCTTGAGCCCACCGACTCCGATGACCTGTATTTCTACATTACGCAGGACGAGGAGTATTTTTCTCAGACCTACGAAGAGCACCAACAGTCTTGGAATTAAACATGAGGATTTTTAGCCCCAAACGATATGTTGCCTCGGTCGACCGCATCGACCTCGATACCCTTTGGGCCGACGGCAAGCGCGCCATTTTGCTCGACCGCGATAACACCCTGGTGCCGCGTGACACCGAGCAGGTTCCCGCTGCCGTCTCGGCTTGGCTCGAGGCCGCCCATGCCAAGGGCTTTAAGCTTTGCATGGTGTCGAACAACTGGCATCGCGACCAGGTCATGAGTTCCGCACGCGAGCTGGGCCTCGAGGCCATCAGCCATGCCATGAAGCCCGCGCCGTTTGCCCTCAAAGCGGGCCTTAAGCGGCTGGGTGCCACGGCCGATGAGGCCGTGCTGATCGGTGATCAGCTGTACACGGACGTCTGGAGCGGCAACTTTGCCGGTGTCGACACGATCTTGGTAAAGCCGCAGGCAACTCAGGACCTGTGGTATACGCAGATCTTCCGTATCTTTGAACGCCGGGCCCTGCGCGACCTTCCCTGCGAGGAATAGGTTTCGTCATGTCCCAGCACACCAAGCACGGCTGCGACCATATCTTCTTTATCGGATTTTTGGGTGCGGGTAAATCGACGCTCGCGCGCAACGTGGGCACCATGTTCAAGCGTCGGTTTATCGATACCGACCGCCTGGTCGTGCGTCGTTGCGGTAAATCGGTTACCGAGATTTTTGAGACCGAGGGTGAGGATCGTTTTCGCGAGCTCGAGACCTCGGCGCTCCGTTCGCTCCAAAGCGAGCGTAGCCTGTTGGTTTCGTGCGGTGGCGGTATCGTCGAGACGCCGGTGAATATTGAGCTGATGCACGAAATGGGTACGTGTGTGTACCTCGAGGGCGACTTCGAGGATTCGATTCGCCAGATTCGTCGGTCCGACACGCGGCCCGATTTCCGCTCGCCCGAGCATGCTGCGCGCTTGTTTGAGCATCGCCGTCCGCTGTATCGCCAGGCCGCCGATATTACCCTTGATATTCGCAACAAGTCCTTCGAGGACGTTTCCTACCTTTGTGCCGAGATGCTTTTGGAGCGTGGGCTGCTATGATTCGCCGTCAACTGATCAATTTCCAAAACCGCAGCGTCGATGTCCGTGTCGGATTGGGCGCGTTCGATGAGTTGTCGCGCATGTTTGCCTCGGCTGTGGGCAAGCCTAAGCGCGCGATGGTCGTTTGGAACGACGCCACATCCGAGCGTTTTGGTGAGGTCGTCGAGCATGCGCTGGTCGACGCCGGTTTTGTCATGTCACAGCTTCCCCTTGAGGTTTCGCCTGCTGGTGCCACGCTGGCCGATGCCGATGCTATCTTTGGCGCCTTGTCTGCCAACGGCATTACCTGCGACGATCTGGTTGTCGCCGTTGGCGATGCCGCAACCTGCTCGGTTGTTAGCTGGTGCGCCAACCAGTGGTGTGGCCGAACCGAGTGCGCGCTGCTGCCGACGACCTTCGACGCCATGCTCACGGTCGCGACGACCATGAAGCCGCTCATTGCCTCGTCGTCGAATGCGCTTCCCGCTATCGCGTTCCGTCCCGAACCGGGCTTGGTCGTGTGTGACCTCGACCTTGTTCGCGAGGCGGACCCCGAGGACCTCAAGCTCGGCTATGTGGTACTTGTTGGCACCATGCTTTCGAGCAGTAAGTCCCGTTGGAATCAGTTTACTGAGACCGTCCCCGAGATTCTCGCGGGCGAGGAGGTCGCGCTCGTCAATGCCGTTCAATGGTCTCAGACTGCCCGCAAGGACGTACTGATGGCCACGAACCCGAGCGCTCGCCATGCGCTCGATTTTGGCAAGACGGGGGAGCGTACCCTGCGCGCTTGCTTGGGCGATGCCGCTTCGCAGGTCCCTGCCTACCAGCTGGTGTCCGAGGGCATGCGCTTTGAGGCGCGCCTAGCACATGATGCCTGCGACTTCGATATTGATTACGTCTTTGAGGTCGATGACTGCTTGGAGGACTTTGGTATCGAGGAGCTTGCCTTCGATCTGGAGCCTGCCGCATATATCGAGGAGTTCCGCAGGCAGCAGTTTGTCCGCTCGAACCGCAGTATGTTGCCGCTGCCCGCGGCACTCGGCGCCATTCGTCTAACGAGCGTTGAGGACGAGGTTCTTGAGCGCCATGCTCACGCCTACTTGGCTTCACGCAAAGAACTTCTCTAAGATTTATTGACATCCATTGTCTTTCGTATCATGTTGAGGGGCGGGTTTTCAATCGGTTGCGGATCGCATGCGTTTCCGTCGTTCGATTGAGACCCGTCCCGTCTATATAGAGACAACAAGAAAGGAATCTGCATGTCTGAGTTTGCTGCCGGTCCTGCCGGTCGTATCGAGCGTGTCCGTGCCCTGATGGCCGAGCGTGGCTACGATGCCATCGTGGTGCGCGACGAGGCCAACCTTCGTTGGCTTACGGGCGTGAAGGGCGTCTTCGACTACACCTTCGAGTTCCCGCACGCTGCGTTTATTACGGTCGACCAGTGCCTGTTCCACACCGACTCGCGCTACCTCAACAGCTTTGAGGAGAACACGCCCGCCGGCAGCCCCTGGGTCTACGACATGGACGAGGGTACCATCCCCGGCTGGGTCGCCGGCAAGATTGCGGCTAACAAGTGCCGTGTCTGTGCTGTCGAGGACGATATGCAGATTAACTTCTACCAGGGTATTCAGCGCGGCCTGGAGGACCGTTCCGTCGCCTGCATGCTGCCGCTGATGCACGACGACATCCGCAAGATGCGCGCCATCAAGGATGCCGAGGAGATCGAGCTCATGCGCCATGCACAGTCGATCACTGACGCCGCCTTCCAGCACATGCTCGGCTTTATTAAGCCCGGTATGACCGAGAAGCAGGTTCGCAACGAGCTCGAGAACTTTATGTTCGCCAACGGCGCAGACAGCCTTGCCTTCGGCTCCATCGTGGCGAGCGGTCCCAACACCGCCAACCCGCATGCCGTGCCGAGCGACCGCGTGATCGAGAAGGGCGATTTCGTTCTCATGGATTATGGCGCGGGCTATTGCGATTACCGCTCCGACATGACGCGCACTGTCGTGATGGGCGAGCCCACCCAGGAGCAGCTCGACCTGTACGCACTCGTGCGCCGCACGCACGAGGAGTGCGTCGCCGCCATCCATCCGGGCGTTGAGGGTAACGACATCTTCAAGCTTTCCAAGAAGATCATCGGCGATGCCGGCTATGGTGATTACTACAACCATGGTCTGGGCCACGGCGTGGGCATCGACATCCACGAGCTGCCCAACTTCAACCGCAGCAAGAACACCATCGAGATCGGCTCGGTTGTCACCATGGAGCCCGGCGTCTACCTGCCCGGCGTGGGCGGCGTGCGCCTTGAGGACTACGGCGTGGTCACCGAGAACGGCTACGAGCCCTTCACCAAGACCCCGCACGACCTGCACGTTATCGACTGCTAGTCTACTTCGGTAGATAGTTTGGGGCGGGGCGTTCGGATCGATTCGGACGCCCCGCGTTCTCTTTTTATGCGCTCGCTGCAGGCGCCGTCTGCAAGTGTATAATTTCTGTCGTATGTAATTTGGACGCTTGTGCGTTCTGCCCATAACAAGAAAGGTCGCTATGCCTACCATTTCTACCGCCGACTTCAAGAACGGCCTCGGTCTCCGCATCAAGGACAAGGTCTACACCATCGTCGAGTTCCAGCATGTCAAGCCGGGCAAGGGCGGCGCGTTTGTGCGCTACAAGACCCGCGACATCAAGAGCGGCCGCGTCGTCGAGAACACCTGCAACGCCGGCACCAAGTTCGAGAGCGTCATGCTCACCACCCGTGAGTTCCAGTACCTCTACAACGATGGCGCTGACTACATCTTCATGGACAACGAGACCTATGAGCAGGTTCCCGTTCCCGAGGACATGGTGGGCGAGAACTCCAAGTGGCTGCGCGAGAACGACATCTGCCAGCTGCTCTTCGCCGACGATGAGCTCATGGGCGTGACTCCGCCGATGTTCATCGAGACCACCATCGTCCAGACCGACCCGGGCTTTAAGGGCGACACCGTCCAGGGTTCCACCAAGCCGGCCACGATTGACACCGGCGCTGTCATCCAGGTCCCCATGTACCTCAACGAGGGCGAGGTCATCAAGGTTGACACCCGCGACGGCAAGTTCGTCTCCCGCGTCTAGCAACCAACTCTTCTAGGAGGACTCATGCCCCAGGAAATCAAGATTGACGGCATCGGCATTTCGCCCGATGTTCTGACCGCCATCGTCTCGCGCGCCGTGTCGGATGTCGAGGGCATCGCCTCCGTTGGCGTCAAGGACCTTGCCACTAATCTTGTCTCCATGATGCTCTCGTCCAAGGCCCCGGCTTCCGAGCCGGCTGTCGAGGCCGAGGTCGTTGGCGACAAGCTCGCACTCACCGTGCGTGTCGTGGTGTTCTTTGGCTATCCGTTCAAGAAACTCGCCGAGGCCGTTCGCGCTGCCGTGGTCGCTGCCATCGATGCCCAGGTTGGCGTTGAGGTTGAGCGTGTTGACGTTTGCATCGACGGCCTCGTTTTCCCCAAGGAGTAACCTTTGAGCCTTAAGGTTTATCGCGGGCGTACGCTTGCCCGCAGTCAGGCGCTGCAGCTGCTGTTCCAGGCCGAGGCCACGGACAGCCCGCTCGAGCGCGTCCTCGAGGGTGATTTCCTGATCTCGAAGGGTCCCCTCGACCCCTATGCGCTGGAGCTGTGCCGCGGTGCCTACGAGCATATCGACCGCATCGACTGCGCTCTGCGCTCCGTTGCCAAGAACTGGGATCTTATGCGCATGCCCGGTGCCGACCGCAATCTGCTGCGTATCGCCGTTTACGAGATGCGTTTCCTCACCGACGAGGAGGTCTCGGACGCCATCGTGATCAACGAGGCCGTCGAGCTTGCCAAGGCCTATGGCACCGACCAGTCCGCGTCGTTCGTCAACGGCGTGCTGGGCAAGATCGCTCGCAGCGAGGAGCTGCCGGGCGAGGACCTGTACCAAGAGCTGCTGGCCGAAGATCGCGCTCGCGAGGAGGCACAGGCTGCCGAGGC
>CAJMRN010000056.1 GCA_905215815.1 uncultured bacterium
CAGATTGAGACAGCGTCGAGCTGCCTGTCCTTTTATCTCGATCTGTAACACGAAGAACTGTTTTCGGCAGTTACCTGTTACAGATCGAGATTGTTTTAGCCGCCTTGTCCGTCTGTCTTGCTCTGTAACATCTAGACCCAGTTTCGGCGGCTATCTGTTACAGATCGAGATTGTTTGGTCGAGACAAACCATAGACCGGCGTATCGGCACAAAAAGCGGAGCCGCGTTGCCGCGACTCCGCTTTGAAGAGGATGGGTAAAGAAAACGAAATTAGCTCAGGTGCCAAATCTCGTCGTTGTACTGGGAAATCGTGCGGTCGGACGAGAAGGTGCCGGCGTTAGCGATGTTGATGAGCGCCTTGCGCATCCAGGCGTCCTGGTCCTCGTAGTCGGCCAGCACGCGCTCCTTGATCTGGATGTACTCCTCAATGTCGAGCAGGGCCATAAACCAGTCCTTGCCCTTAATGTCGTCGTGCAGGCGCTGCAGACGCTCGGCGTTGCCCGTCGCCATAAAGGCGGGGTTGGTGATAAAGTCCACCAGCAGCTTGATACCGGGCTTGCGGTAGAGTGCGCCGGCGTTATAGCTGCCGTCGGCGTAGAGCTGCTCGACCTGCTTGGAAGAGGCACCAAAGGTGTAGATGTTCTCGTCACCTACGAGTTCGGCGATCTCGACATTGGCACCGTCAAGCGTGCACAGGGTCAAAGCGCCGTTGAGCATGAACTTCATGTTGGAGGTTCCGCTCGCCTCCTTGGAGGCCAGGCTGATCTGCTCGGAGATATCGGCGGCGGGGATCACGCGCTCGGCAGCAGTGACGTTGTAGTTCTCGATCATGACAACCTGCAGGTAGGGGGCCACATCGGGATCGTTTGCGATCCACTGCGACAGTGTCAGGATCAGATGGATGATGTCCTGGGCGATGGTGTAGGCAGGTGCTGCCTTGCCGCCAAAGATGATGGTGACGGGATGCTTAGGTCTGTTGCCGTTCTTGATGTCGAGATACTTCCAGATGATGTAGAGCGCGAGCATCTGCTGGCGCTTGTACTCGTGGATACGCTTGACCTGAACATCGATGATGGCGTTGGAGGGAATGGTCACGCCCTGCTCGAGCGCCATGAACTGGCGCATGATTGTCTTGGCCTCGGCCTTGGTGGCGGCCAGGCGCTCAAGAACATCCTTGTCGTTAGCGAATTCGGCGAGCTTGCTCAGGTCGCCGGTGCTGCGCCAATCGGTGCCGATTACATCGTCGAGTAGGCTGGCGAGCGCGGGGTTAGCGCCATGGATCCAGCGGCGGAAGGTGATGCCGTTGGTTTTGTTGGAGAACTTCTCGGGATAGATCTCGTAGAACGGGTGAAGCTCGGTGTCCTCCAGGATCTTAGTGTGGAGTGCGGCGACGCCATTGATGGAGAAGCCAAAGTGAATGTCCATGTGGGCCATGTGGACGATGTCGTGCTCGTCGATGATGGCGACGCGCGGGTCGTCGTGCTCGGCCTTGGCAACCTCGTCGAGCTTGACGATAATGTCGGCGATGGCAGGGGAGACCTTCTGCAGGCTGGTGAGCGGCCACTTCTCGAGCGCCTCGGCAAGGATCGTGTGGTTGGTGTAGGCGACCATGGAGCGCACGATGGTAACGGCCTCGTCAAACTCGATGTCGTGCTCGGCGGTGAGCAGGCGGATGAGCTCGGGAATGACCATAGTGGGGTGCGTGTCGTTGATCTGGACCACGGCGTAGTCGGCCAGATCGTGCAGGTTGCTGCCGCGTTCGACGGCCTCGTCGATCAGGAGCTGGGCGGCGTTGCTCACCATGAAGTACTCCTGGTAGATGCGAAGCAGGCGGCCCTGCTCATCGGAATCATCCGGATAGAGGAACAAGGTGAGGTTCTTGGCGATCTCGGTCTTGTCGAAGTCGATGGAGCTGCCGGGAACCAGGCCGTCGTCGACACTTGCCAGGTCAAACAGACGCAGGCGGTTCTTGGTGGGCTGGCCGTAACCGGGCACATCGATGTTGACGAGCTTGGAGGTGACGGCAAAATCGCCAAACTCGACGGTGTAGGAGTGGTCGTCATCGATCAGGATGTCCTGCTCGCCAAGCCACTCGTCGGGGACGGCCTTTTGCTGGTTGTCGGCAAAGCGCTGGCGGAACAGGCCGTAATGGTAATTGAGACCCACACCGTCACCGGTAAGGCCCAGCGTGGCAATGGAATCCAGGAAGCACGCGGCCAGACGGCCCAGGCCGCCGTTGCCCAGTGAGGGCTCGACCTCAAACTCCTCAATCTTGTTGAGGTCGTGGCCGGCAGCGGTGAGCTGGTCTTTGACCTCGGCATAGATGCCAAGGTCAATCATGTTGTTGATCAGCAGTTTGCCAATCAAGAACTCAGCAGAGATGTAGTAGAGCTTTTTCTTGCCATTGTTGAGCGGGCAGGCGGCGGAGCGCTCCTGTACGAGCTTGACCAGCAGTTTGTAAATGCGGCGGTCATCGAGTTGCTCGAGTGAAGTTCCAAAGGACTGCTCGGCAAGATCCGCAAGATCGATACGGGGCATGTTTCCTCCTGTGGTGAGTTGAGTACATGTCAGAAATTCAAAAGAAGCCCGCGCGAGGGGATTGGGGTGGCCTCGCGCGGGAAAAGCGGTCGCGTCCGCACGGTGGGGTGGGGTCGGGCGCGGTGGCTCCTATTGAGGAAGCTCGATTTCGGCTTCCGACGGGATGCGGAAGTAGGTCTCGGTCCAGTCGGTGAGTTTGTGCTCGAGCTCGCGGGTGATGGCGCCGTCGAGCATGCGCCAGGTCCAGTTGCCGCCCAGCGTGGCAGGGGTGTTGATGCGCGCCTCGTTGCCCAAGTTGAGCAGGTCCTGCATGGTGTAGATGCACGTGTCGCTCACGCTGGCGGCGATGGTGCGATTGAGTGCGTCGGCCATGGACTCGCCGGCCTGCTGATGGGTGTACAGGGCTGCCTGCTCGCGCTGACGCGGGGTAGCCGTTCCTTCAAACCAGCCGCGTGCCGTTTCGTTGTCATGTGTTCCGACGTAGGCGACGGTGTTGGCAATGTAGTTGTGCGGCAGGTAGTACGAGTTGGTGCCCTCAAAGGCAAACTGGAGGATCTTCATGCCGGGGAAGCCCGTGGTGTCGCGCATGTCGATGACGCCGGGGGTAAGAAAGCCCAGGTCTTCGGCAATGATGGGAAGCGTGCCGAGCTTTTCCTCGAGCACCTTGAAGAGCTTGAGACCGGGTCCCTGCGTCCATGAGCCATATGACGAATCGGGCGAGGAGAACGGCACCTCCCAAAATGCCTCGAAACCGCGGAAGTGATCCAGGCGGATGACGTCGTACATGTCGAGGGCGGCGCGAATGCGGCCCTCCCACCAGGAGAAGCTGTCTGCTTCCATGGCGTCCCAGTCGTAGATGGGGTTGCCCCAGTACTGGCCGGTGGCCGAGAACTGGTCGGGCGGCGTGCCGGCGACGCTTACGGGATTGCCGGCGGCGTCGATCTTAAAGAGCTCAGGTGTCGCCCACATTTCGACGGAGTCACGCGAGACGTAGATGGGCAGGTCGCCGATGATCAGGATGTCGCGTTCATTGGCATAGGCCTTGAGGCGGCTCCACTGGCGATCGAAGAAGTACTGCGTCATCTGGTGGTAGAGCATACGCGCCGGATGGTCGGCGCAGACCTTGGCGGAAGCCTCGCCGCGGGTACGGAGCTCCGCGGGCCACTCCCAAAACGCCTTGAGACCGCACTCCTCTTTGACGGTCATGAACTCACAGTAGGGGATGAGCCAGTCCTCGTTGGCCTGGATAAAGTCATCAAAATCGGCCGGCTTGTCGGCAGCAAAGCGCTCAGCGGCGCGGTCGAGAATCTGACGGCGACCGCCAAAGATAGCGCCGTAGTCGACATTGCTGGGGTTGGATCCCAGATACACACCATCGATATCGCGCTGCTCCAGATACCCTGCCTCGATAAGCTCGGCAAAGTCGATAAAGTTGGGGTTGCCTGCGCGGGCCGAGAACGACTGATAGGGCGAATCGCCATAGCTGGTCGTCGTAAGGGGCAGAATCTGCCAGTAATGTTGTTTGCACGAGGCGAGAAAATCGACGAAGTCGTAGGCATTCCAGCCAAAGCCGCCGATTCCGTATGGTCCGGGCAGAGATGAGACGGGCATGAGGACGCCGCTTGCACGCTCCATGAATGCGCTCACCAACCTTCTTGTTGTGGGGTCGGCCTGCCGATGGGTGTGCAGTCCGCCTCCGATGTTCTGATTCGATACGCCTATTGTAAAACATGTTGTTTAAACATGTACAGGCAAGATAAAAAAGTTGGTCGATTTTCGGCGAATGGTTACATGCCATGAAAAAGCCCCGACCTCACAACGTGAGATCGGGGCAAGAGCGGTATGTAGGTTTTTGCTACTCGGCGTCGGCGAAGCCGTTGGGGTTGTGGCTCTGCCAGTTCCAGCTATCGCGGCACATGTCCGCGATGTCGTACTGGGCCTTCCAGCCCATCATGCGCTCGGCCTTGGAGGCGTCGCACCAGTTGGCGGCGATATCGCCGGCACGGCGCTCGCGAATCACGTAGGGCAGCTCCTTGCCGCAGGCCTTGGAGAAGGCGGCGACGACCTCGAGCACCGAGGTGCCGGTGCCGGTGCCCAGGTTAAAGATCTCGACGCCGGTCTTGCCGTTCATCCAGTTGAGGGCGGCAACGTGGCCCGAGGCCAGGTCACAAACGTGGATATAGTCGCGCACGCCGGTACCGTCGGGGGTGGGGTAGTCATTGCCAAAGACCTGAACGGCCTCGAGCTTACCCACGGCAACCTGCGCGACATAGGGCACCAGGTTGTTGGGGATACCCTTGGGGTCCTCGCCGATCAGGCCCGACGGATGGGCGCCGATGGGATTGAAGTAGCGGAGCAGCACAACGTCCCACTCGGGGTCTGCGGTGTGAACGTCCATAAGGATCTGCTCAATCATCCACTTGGTCCAGCCATAGGGGTTGGTTGCGGGCTTCTTGGGGTCTTCCTCGGTGACGGGCGGGTTGTCCGGATCGCCGTAGACGGTCGAGGAGCTCGAGAAGATGATGGACTTGCAGCCATGGTTGCGCATGACGTCGACGAGCACCAGGGTGTTCTCGATGTTGTTGTGATAGTACTCGACGGGCTTGCTCACCGACTCGCCGACGGCCTTAAAGCCGGCGAAGTGGATGACGCGGTCGATCTGATGGGTGTCGAAGATCTTGTTCATGGCCTCGCGGTCGAGCACGTTGGCCTCGTAGAAGGTGAGGTTCTTGGCGGCCTCGTCGCCCACGATGGTCTTGACGCGGTCGACGGCGACGGCGCTGGAGTTGGAGAGATCATCGACGATGACGACCTGGTAGCCGCCCTCGAGCAGCTGAACGACGGTGTGCGAGCCGATAAAGCCGGCGCCACCGGTTACGAGGACGCAGGTGTCTTTGGGGTCGAGTGCTTTGGACATGTAGTCTCCTATCGAATCAGGAACACTTCTAGAGGGGAGTATAGCGCAGGCAGGGACGCCCAAATCGCGCGCGGCAGGAAAAGCAGATGAACATGCTAACGTACTCATGGAAATGTTTGGCGTGGACATAACCTCGACTTTGGCGTTTGCATACGAGCCGTCGACCATACGGTTTCCTGCCGTTCGTGGAAATCGTTGGGACGCGCCGTATGTACGCTAATATGTATGAGTTGAGCGACATATAAATAAACATGTAACGGAGTACATATGTCACCAAACAGCGATCCCATCCTTTCCCAGGAGCTCTCGCGCCGCACCGCCCTCAAGGCTTTATTCGGCGCCGCTTCTGCAGCCGTTCTTTTTGGTCTGCCCGCTCGCGCCCGTGCGGCGGAGGCCACCAAGGAAACCACCGACAAGCTCAATGCGGCCCAGGCCCAGCTCGACGAGGTCCAGGCTCAGCTCGATAGCATTGCGGGCGAATACGCGGCGCTGGCCAACAAGAACGCCCAGACTCTCAGCGATATCGAGGGCGTACAGGGCCAGATCGACGACACGCAGACGCAGATTGACGAAAAGAAGGCCGAGCTCAAAAAGAAGCGCGGCGATCTTTCCGATCGCGTTTCCGCCAGCTATAAGTCGGGCGGCACCAACATTCTGTCACTGCTGCTCGCCTCGGGTTCGTTTGAGGAGCTCGTCGCCAATGCACACTATGTTGAGAAGATCAACAAGAGCGACCGCGACGCCATCGAAGATATCCAGGCCATCCAGGAAGAGCTCGATGCGCAAAAGACCGAGCTCGAGTCGCAGAAGGCCGACTTGGAGAAGCTCAAGGACCAGCAGACTGCTCAGATGCAGGACATGCAGACCAAACAGCAAGAAGTCCAGGTCGTGCTGAGCGGGCTTTCCGACGACGTCAAGGAACTCATGGCTCAGCGTGACGCCGAGGTCCTCGCGGCCACGCAGGCCGAGGAGGCGGCGAGGAAGGCTCAGGAAGCCGCCGCTGCTGCAGCCGCCTCGAACAAGAACAACTCGACCTCGAGCGGTGGCTCCCATGCTTCTAGTGCACCGCAGCAAAATGTGGGTACAGGCAAGCAGCAAGCCGTGGTTAATGCGTGCTACTCCACTCCCTCGCCCGGTTTGGGCTGGTGCGCCGCTTGGGTCACCAACGTCTTCCGCAACGCAGGAGTGGGCTACTTTGGTGGTAACGCGTGCGACATGTTTAACGCGTGGTGCTATAGTGCCGACCGTTCGGCGCTAAAGGTCGGCATGATCGTTGCCGATTCCTCGCATCCCACGACGGGTATCGCGGGCCGACTATATGGTCATGTCGGTATCTATGTTGGCGGCGGCATCGTCATGAGCAACCAGGGCGCTATCACGTCTAAATCGCTCGACTCGTTTATCAGCTTCTTTGGCGGCGGTTCGGGCGTGCGTTGGGGCTGGCTCGGCGGCGTCGTGCTGTCGTAGGTGCGGTTTGAAGCTGGTTGGTCCCGGGCTGCCCGCGCGGCATAAGGTTGCCTGCTCGGACAGTCCCGCGCAAGACGAAGGCCCCTTTCGGGGCCTTCTTTGTTAGAGGAATTCGCCTACTCGGTGGACTTCGGGTTCTAGGTCTACGTCGAACTGCTCTTTGACTTTGGCTTGGATGTCGCGGATGAGTTCGTCGACGTCGGCGGCGGTGGCGTGGTCGGCGTTGACGATGAAGCCGCAGTGCTTTTCGCTCACCTGCGCGCCGCCGACAGCGTGGCCACGCAGGCCGGCATCCATGATGAGCTTGCCGGCAAAGTAGCCCTCGGGGCGTTTGAAAGTGGAGCCGGCACTCGGCATATCGAGCGGCTGCTTGTCTTCGCGACGCTGACGGTAGTCGTCCATGTCGCCCTTGATCATCGCGGCGTTGCCCGGGGCGAGATTGAAAGTGGCCGAAAGCACGACGAAGCCGTCGTCGGCAATGCGGCTCTTGCGATAACCCAGGTTGAGCTCGTCGACATCGAACTCGATGATGCTGCCGCTGCCGCGGGTGCCGTCGTCGAGCATGCGGGCGGGCTTGTAGACGCGCACAGACCCCAGCACATCGGCCATGCAGGCACCGTAGGCGCCGGCGTTCATGTAGCAGGCGCCGCCGACCGATCCAGGGATGCCCGAGATGGGCTCCATGCCGGTGAGACCGGCCTCGGCTGCCGCCGCGGCGACATCGGAAAGCAAGGCGCCGGCTGCCGCCGTGACGTGCGTGCCGTCGACGGTGATGTCGGAGAGGCCCTCGCCCAGCGCCACGACGACGTCGCGGATGCCCTTGTCGCCGACAAGCAGGTCGGAGCCGTTGCCCACGATGGTGAGTGGCAGATCGCAGCGATAGCAGGTATCGAGTGTGGCGACGAGTCCCTGCTCGGTATCGGGCGTGACAAAGACGTCAGCCGGGCCGCCGATCTTAAACGTGGTGTGCTCGCGCATGGGCTCGCTCATCAGCACGTTGTCCTCGCCGGCAACGCCAGCAAGCGCGCACAGCAGGTCCTCGTTAAAAAAGTCGTTCTCGTGCATACGAATATCCGCCTTTTGGTGGTCGTTGTCATCAATCGATTGCAATATACCCCACCCGGACGGATTTGGTGCGCTGGCGGCGATAAAACAGCCGTCCACCGGATTGGTAAAGTGTTTATCACCGAGGTAGAGGGGCAGTCGCTATACTTTCAAGAGATTGCGCGTAAACCTGGAAGGAGCGAGATGGCCAACAAAGTCACCCTCAAGCAGATCGCCCAGGAGGTGGGGCTTTCCCCCTCGTCGGTCTCGCTTGTTCTCAATAATCGGCCTTGTCGCATCTCGGAAGAAAACCGCAAGCTCATCAAAGAGGTCGCGGCGCGCAACCACTATGTTCCTAACCAGATTGCGCGTAGCTTGGTCATGCGCGAGTCGCGCACGCTGGGTCTTATCGTCCCTAACATCGAGAGCCGCTTTTTTGCCTCGCTCGCCGGCAGTTTGGAAAAGCGCTGCCGTGAGGACGGTTACGCACTCTTTATTACCAGCTCGGGCGGAAGCGCCGATGACGATCTTGAGCTGCTGCGCCAGTTGGTGACGCGCGGCGTTGACGGCGTCTTTTTGGTGGTGGGTGACGAGTTCTCCGACGACCGCGCCCTGCGCGAAGAAGTCAGCCATCTGCCTATCCCTGCCGTGATGGTCGACCGTGCCATTGAGGGGCTCGAGTGCGACAAGGTGATGTTCGACCACGAGATGGGTGGCTACATGGCCACCCGCTATCTGATCGAGCAGGGTCACTGTCGCATTGCCTGCTTGGTTAACGCGCGCCGTTCCAATACAGGTCGCAAGCGACTTGCCGGCTATGAGCGCGCGCTGCGTGAGGTTGGCCTGCCTATCGACGCACGTTTGGAGTTTGAGAGCGAGTACTACATTCCGAGTGCATACGAGGCCTCGGAGGCGGTACTCGCAACCGACGCCACCGCCGTGTTCGCAAGCTCGGACAACATTGCCCTCGGTTTGCTCAAGCGCTTGCACGAGATGGGGAAGAGCATCCCGGGCGATATCTCGGTGGTGAGCTATGACAACTCGGCGGCAGACGTCCTCTTTGAGCCGGCACTGACCGCCATTGAGCAGGATCCTGGCGTGCTCGCGGAGCATGCTTTTGGCTGCATGTCCAAGCGTCTTGCCGGTAGGGGCGGTAGGCGTGCCGAAGAGGTCGTCCTGGAGCCGGCACTTATCGTTAAGGGCAGCGTGCTCAAGCTTACTAAACACAACTAAACACGTTTATCAATTTGCAGAGACTGAATGTGGAGCACCTGTGACAGGCAATGCCGCAGGTGAATGTCGCGTTTTGTTGATCGATGCGATTGATAAGGATGATAAAACGTTTTTTCACCATGATAAAACGTTTTAGCAAATATACTAGTCCCAACGAATGGTTGCCGTATCGGAGGGTGACCGCACAGCGAAGGGACAGAAACAATGGCTAAAACACTGGGGACGCCGTGGAAAAAGCTAGGACACGAGGTGCCGGCTTCCGAGCTCGAGGGCGTCGATCTGTATTGGCGCGCATCGAACTATCTGTCCGTCGGTCAGATCTACCTTTGCTCTAACCCGCTGATGCGCACCGACTTTGTTGATGAGAAAACCGGTGAGGTGCGCGACTTTGGTCGTCCGGACGTTAAGCACCGTCTGGTCGGTCACTGGGGCACCACGCCCGGCATCAACTTCCTGTTCGGTCATGTCAACCGCCTCATCGCCGATCACAACCAGAACGCCATTTTCTTGATGGGCCCGGGTCACGGTGGCCCCGCCGGTACCGCCCAGTCGCTGCTCGATGGTACCTACCGTGAGATTCGCCCCGACATCACCAATGACGAGGCTGGCCTGCAGAAGTTCTTCCGCCAGTTCTCTTATCCCGGCGGCATCCCGAGCCACTTTGCGCCCGAGACGCCCGGCTCCATCCACGAGGGCGGCGAGCTCGGCTACACGCTCAGCCACGCCTACGGCGCCGTCATGGACAACCCGAGCCTGCTGGCCGTGGCCGTGGTGGGCGACGGCGAGTCCGAGACCGGTCCGCTTGCGACTTCTTGGCAGTCCAACAAACTCGTGAACCCGGCAACCGACGGAATCGTCCTGCCGATCCTGCACCTCAACGGCTACAAGATTGCCAATCCCACCATCCTTGCCCGCGTGTCCGACGAAGAGCTCACCAAGTTCTTTGAAGGCATGGGCTATAAGCCGCACTTCTTTGTCGCCGGTTTCGACGATGAGAGCCATGCAAGCATTCACGCGCGTTTTGCCGCCCTGTTCGAGCAGGTCTTCGATGAGATCTGCGACATCAAGGCCACCGCTATGGTTCAGGCCACTGCGGGCGAGACCGTGGTCCGTCCGGCCTATCCCATGATCGTGTTCCGTACGCCCAAGGGTTGGACCTGCCCCAAGCAGATTGATGGCAAGAAGACCGAGGACTCCTGGCGCGCCCATCAGGTGCCGCTGGCGAGTGCCAAGGACACCCACGAGCACTTCCGCGTGCTGCGCGAGTGGCTGCGCTCCTACAAGCCCGAGGAGCTCTTTACGCCCGAGGGTCAGGTGCGCCCCGAGGTGACGGCCTTTATGCCGACCGGTGAGCTGCGCATCGGCGCCAACCCCAATGCAAACGGCGGCAAGGTGCGCCGCGAGCTCGAGCTCCCCGATATTCATGCCCACGAGATCCCCGTCGCAAGCAAGGGCCACGGCTGGGGCTCCACCGAGGCCGCCCGCGTCTTTGGCGAGTACACTGCCGACGTTCTGGCCAAGAACATGGACGATTTCCGCATTTTCGGTCCCGACGAGACTGCGTCCAACCGCCTGCAGGCTGCCTACAAGGTGACCAAGAAGCAGTGGGATGCCGGCTTCTACGAGGACGATGCCAACGACGAGCTGCTGGCCGGTTCCGGTAAGGTTGTCGAGCAGCTGTCCGAGCACCAGTGCGAGGGCTTCCTCGAGGCATACGTGCTCACCGGCCGCTCGGGTGTGTGGAGCTCCTACGAGAGCTTTGTCCACGTGGTCGATTCCATGGTCAACCAGCACTGCAAATGGCTCGAGGCCACCAAGCGCGAGATTCCGTGGCGTGCCCCCATTAGCGGTCTCAACATTTTGCTGTCGAGCCATGTCTGGCGTCAGGACCACAACGGCTTCTCGCACCAGGACCCCGGCTTTATCGACCTGCTGCTCAACAAGGCCAACGACACGCATATCGTGAATGCCTACTATCCGGCCGACGCCAACATGGCGCTTGCCGTTGCCGAGCGCGTCTACCAGTCCACCGACTGCGTCAACGCCATCTTCTGTGGCAAGCAGCCCGCCCCCACCTTCCAGACGGTCGACGAGGCCAGGTCCGAGCTCGCCGAGGGCGTAGCGACCTGGGAGTGGGCATCGACTGCCGATTCGCTCGCAGAGGCCGACGTCGTGGTCGCCACGTGCGGTGACGTACCGACGCTCGAGGCTCTGGCTGCAACCGACATGCTGCGCGAGCTGGGCATTAAGGTGTGGTTCGTCAACGTGGTCGACCTGCTCAAGATCCAGAACGTCTGCGAGAACGACCAAGCCATCAGCGATGAGCGCTGGGCTGAGCTGTTTGGCCGCGGCGAGAAGCCCGTGCTCTTTGCATTTCACGCCTATGCCGGCACGATCCGCCGTCTGATCTGGAATCGCCCCGGCCACGATGCCTTCCGCGTCCACGGCTACGAGGAGAAGGGCTCCACGACCACGCCGTTCGACATGCTGCGCCTGAACAACATGGACCGCTGGGCCCTGGCCGCCGATGTGCTGCGCATGGTCGACGCTGATAAGTTTGCCGAGCAGATTGATGAGTGGGAGGCTTTCCGCACTGAGGCCTTTGAGTTCGCGTGCGACGAGGGCTTCGATCACCCGGCCTTCACCGCCTGGGCCTGGCCCGACGCCGCAGCCGCAACTGCTGCCGACGGCGCGCTCTCCGCAACGCAGATGACCGCAGGCGACAACGAATAGCATCCGGGACGGTCTCGCGCTGGGGCCGCCTCCGGGCGGGTGCCTCCCTCTGAGAAGTGGGCTTCGCGAACTTCTC
>CAJMRN010000057.1 GCA_905215815.1 uncultured bacterium
CCAAGTGCCAGCGAGGACTTTCCCGATCCCGATACGCCGGTTACGACGGTAAGCGTGCCAAATTCAATCTTGGCGGTAACGTTTTTGAGGTTGTTGGCACATGCGCCCGTAATCTTAAGACAACCACGTCCGGGGTTACGACGTTCATCGGGAACTCGAATCATTCGCTTGCCGGTCAGATAGGCGCCCGTCATTGATTCGGGACACGCCATGATGTCAGCGGGCGTTCCCGCGGCGACTACGTGCCCACCGTTGACGCCCGCACCCGGCCCCATATCGATCACATAGTCGGCAGCGCGAATCGTGTCCTCATCGTGCTCAACGACGATAACGGTGTTGCCGATATCGCGCAGACGCTCGAGCGTCTTGATCAGCCGCTCGTTGTCGCGCTGGTGAAGGCCAATCGAAGGCTCGTCCAGAATATAGAGAACGCCCATGAGGCCAGCACCGATCTGCGTAGCCAGGCGAATGCGCTGCGCCTCACCGCCGGAAAGCGTCGCCGAAGCACGATCGAGCGTCAGATAATCAAGGCCGACATCAACCAGAAAACGCAGGCGTTCCAGGATTTCCTTGACGATACGACCGCCGATAAATTGTTGACGCTCGTTGAGCTCAAGGCCCTCAAAAAACTCGAGCGACTCGCGGCACGACAGGCAGCAAACCTCATAAATGGACTTGCCGCCCACGGTGACGGCGAGAATCTCGGGGCGCAGGCGAGCGCCATGGCAGCTCGAGCACGGCTCCTCGCGAATGTACTTCTCCAGGCGCGCCTTAGTGTTCTCGTTGGTCGTCTCGGTATAGCGCTCGTACAGGATATTGCGCACGCCCGAAAACTTGGTGTCCCACTGACTGCGACGACCGTCGAGCTTTTGATAGTCGACCGAAATCTTCTTGTCGCCCATACCATCCAAAAATGCACGGCGCACCCGCGGAGGTAGGTCTTCCCACGGTGTATCCGCGCTCACCTTAAAGTGCTTACAGACCGCGGCGAAGATCTGGGGGTAGTAGTTCGAATTGCCGAACAGGCTTCCAAAGACCCCATCGGCAATCGACTTCGACGGGTCCTCAATCAGCGCCTCGGCATCGACCGTTTTCTTAAAGCCCAGACCATCGCACTCAGGACATGCGCCATAGGGAGCGTTGAACGAAAAGTCGCGGGGTTGCAGGTCGTCGATGGAGTGCCCGTGCTCCGGGCACGCCAGAGCCAACGAATACTCCAGAAGCTCGCCCTCGGTCCCCTCGGGAGCATCACGATCGGGCAGCATGTACACGTTTACATTGCCGTGAGCCAGCGCGGTCGCCTGCTCAACAGACTCGGCGATACGGCCCAGAGAGTTCTCACGGATCACGATGCGATCGACCACGACCTCGATATCGTGCTTGAACTTTTTGTCCAGATCGATAGGGTCGTCGAGCGAGCGCACTTCGCCGTCAACTCGCACGCGGCTAAAGCCCTCGGCGCGAAGGTCCTCAAACAGTTTGGTGTACTCGCCTTTTCGCCCGCGCACCACCGGTGCCAGCACAAACGCGCGGCGGTCCTCCCCCGCCGCCAAGACCTTGTCGGCAACCTGGTCGGTCGTCTGGCGCTCAATGACGCGGCCGCATTCGGGACAGTGCGGGGTGCCCACACGGGCGAACAGCAGGCGCAGATAGTCATAAATCTCGGTTACGGTGCCAACCGTCGAGCGAGGGTTTTTAGACGTCGTCTTTTGGTCGATCGACACCGCCGGCGAAAGGCCGTCGATTGAATCCAAGTCGGGTTTGTCCATCTGGCCCAAGAACTGGCGCGCATAGCTCGAAAGGCTCTCGACGTATCGACGCTGGCCCTCGGCATAGATAGTGTCAAATGCCAGCGAACTCTTGCCCGAGCCCGAAAGACCGGTAATGACCACGAGCTCGTCGCGCGGGATGGAAACATCGATATTGCGCAGGTTGTGTTCGCGCGCACCACGGATAACAATAGAAGAATCAGACATGGAAGCTCCTTGCCTCCTATAACCTCAAATCACACTGTCGATGAGTTTAGCGCACTCAACGCGCACAGATGTTCGTAATACAAGATTCGCAGACCTTTTGCTCTGTCTGTCCGACAGAACACTTTTCCGATTTGCGCGAAAACGTTACGGTAATCAACCAGTAGTACTCTTAAATGCTCTTAACCGAGGACCTCTCATGACCGAAGACATGCCCCTTGAAATCACTCCGCGCGAAATGGCCAATCTACCTATATTCATTGCCGCCCTTATCGTGGCCGCTGTTGTCGCGCGCATATGTGTTTCAGCCAAACGAAAGGAGCCGGCGCCCGTTTTTCGCGCTCTTTGGTGCGCGACGCTCCTCATCCCCCTTGGCGTAGTTGCGGCATGGATTGCCAATCAGCTGCTCGTAAATGAGGGCAATTCCCTGTGGATTCTGTCTTATTCCGCACTCGGCGCTGCCGCAGTCGCCCTCCTTGTCGAGCCCCTTGTTTCGGGGCTCATCAATCAAACAGATGTCGCAACTGGAACGGTTGCCTGCATATGCCGCGACATTATCATCATCGCAGCAGTTGCGATCCTGTCGTTCGTTTCGCTCGAAATCGCCTGCAATGAAACCTTTTACCGAATTCCTGCCAACTCGTTCGGCTTTTCCGTTGGATTACTTGCGTCGATTCTTCTGTCCCTTTATTTGTTAGGGCAGCGACACGGAGGGGCGATGGTCCTCGTGCCCGTCGCCTGTTGCATTCTTGGTATTGCCGAGCACTTTGTTATGACGTTTAAAGGCGAGGCCATCCTGCCGAGCGACATTTTGGCATTGGGCACCGCAATGGAAGTAAGTGAGGGATATGAGTTCACCTTCACTGCAGGAATTGTCACCTCGCTCGCGTTACTCGAAATCTCTCTTGGACTGCTTTCCCTCATTCGACCGCGAAAACTCAGCACGCCGGCTCATGTTCTTCCTGCCATCGCCGGAAACCTCTGTGCCTTTCTTCTCGTGAGCGTGATAAGCCTTTTGGGTTTTTCCAGTATCGACTTAGAGCAGGCACTGAATTTTGGATTTGACCGCTGGCAGCCCATCTGTACATATGTTTCACAGGGCTTTATCACATCGTTTACCGAGATGGTCAACGAGTTGCCAATTGAAAAGCCCGAGGGCTATACACCTGATGAGGCTAAAAATATCGAGCAAGAGCTTGTTGCCGCCTATGACAGCACCTACGGCTCCAGCGAGCAACGCGCCGCGGCCGTTGCCCAATTCAATGAGATCAAACCAACGGTCATCGCCGTCATGAATGAGAGTTTCACCGACCTATCGTGCTTCGAACAGCTCAAGGCTGCCGGATACTTCGGCCCCAACTTCTATAATTCCCTTCCCGACACACTTGTGCGCGGCACCATGCTTGCCTCGGTCACAGGGGGCGGAACGGCCAACTCCGAATTCGAATTTTTAACGGGGGCTACAACGGCCTTTGTCGGAGTCGGCAAAATCCCCTATCAGCTTTATCAGATGAGCGATGTTGATAGCCTGGCAAAAGACCTTAAAGAGCTTGGGTACGTCGCCACCGCCATGCACCCCCAAAATCCCGTCAACTACCACCGAGATAAAATCTATCAGCAGCTCGGCTTTGGAGAATTTCTTTCAATCGACGATTTTGGAGACGCGCCCTATTACCACAACGGTGTATGCGACTACGTCACCTACGACAAAATACTTGAACTGCTCAGGACCGACGAAAGGCCGCAGTTCATCTTTGATGTAACGATGCAAAATCATGGCGGATACGAAATCGGGTCCGTTCCCGCAGAAGAGCTTACGAATTATTGGGTCGATGGTGCCAGCGAGAACACCAATGCCATGCTCAATACGTACCTGACCTGCATCAACGCATCCGACCGAGATCTCGAGTCTTTTATCAACGAACTCCGCAATATCGGCCGACCGGTCGTTCTCGTCTTTTTTGGCGACCATCAGCCCAGTATCGCAACAAGTCTCAACGACGAGCTGTATCCGCAGGAAGACACGGCGAGCCACGCTTTCCGCGTTCATCAATCAACGTATTTTGTCTGGGCAAACTACGAAATCGCTGGTAACAATGAACTCAATGTTTACGATACGGTCGGAGCCAACGAGATTGCAGCCATAGCCCTTAATAAGATCGGCGCCCCGCTCACCGACTACCAAAAGGCCTTGCTTGCAACAAGGTCGGACATACCGTCCATCAACGTCGCCGGCTATCTCGGCGCCGATGGGCTGCGTTATGACCTCGAATCGGAGGACAGCCCCTATACGTCAACTATCGACAAGCTACAGCGCGTCCAATATCTTGAGTTTGCCACAAAGGTGCAATAGGCCCGACTATTCACGACGTGCTATCAAACAGCCGAGGTGATACAGCTAGGTACACCACGAATGACTCTTGCTTGCAAACGAGGGTACAATGACGCTCGTGTCACATCGTGGGACCCTGGTCCCAACATAATTGATAAGGAGTCTTATATGGGTTGCGAGCACGCACAGGCAGCCGGCGGGCAAACGTCGCCGTCGCAATTTGAGGAAAATACGCTGTCCGAGGTCAAGCGCGTTATCGCCGTGCTTTCCGGCAAGGGCGGCGTCGGCAAGTCATTCGTCACCGGCGCCATCGCCACGGAGCTTTCCCGCCACGGTCACAAGGTCGGCGTCCTCGATGCCGATATTACCGGCCCCTCTATCCCTAAGATGTTCGGCATGAGCGGACGTCACGTCCATGCCCTCGGCAACCTTATGCTGCCCGAAATCTCCGAGCACGGCGTCAAGGTTATGAGCTCTAATCTGCTGCTTCAAAACGAAACCGACCCCGTCCTCTGGCGCGGTCCGGTTATCGCGGGTGCCATCAGGCAGTTCTGGAGCGAAACCTCATGGGGTCCCATCGACTACCTGCTGGTCGACATGCCTCCGGGAACGGGCGACGTCGCCCTCACCGTCTTCCAGTCGCTGCCCGTCGATGGCATCGTCATCGTCACGAGCCCGCAGGATCTGGTCTCGATGATCGTCGCCAAGGCGGTCAACATGGCCGAGAAGATGAACGTGCCCATTCTGGGAATCGTCGAAAACATGAGCTATATCGAGTGCCCCGATTGCGGCAAGAAGATCGAAGTCTTTGGCAAGAGCAAGCTCCCCGAGGTCGCCGAGCGTTACAACCTCGAGATCCTAGGGCAGCTTCCCATCAATCCGGCACTCGCCGAGGCTTGCGACAAGGGAGAGGTTGAGACCGCACTGCCCGACGGTATGCTGCCCCAAGCCGTCTCTGCTGTCGAGGCCATTGCCCCGCACGAGACCGCCGAGGCCTAAGTGAACACAAACGCCTCCTATGACGTCTTGGTAATCGGCGGCGGGGCCTCGGGTCTCGCCGCCGCCATTACGGCCGCACGCGCAGGCAAAAGCGTCTGCATCGTTGAGCGCGATGTTGCCTGCGGCCTTAAACTCCTTGCGACCGGCAACGGCCGCTGCAACCTTTCCAACGAATCAATTGATTTCCAGCGATACAACCGCCCCGCATTCGTCGAATCCGTCATGGGTCCCCAGCCTGAGCAAGAGCTCGGCAGTTTCTTCTCCTCGCTGGGCATCATGACGACCTCCGAGGAGGGCCGGCTGTATCCGCGCTCCCTTCGTGCCGAATCGGTGCGCGATACGCTTCTCAACGCTTGCAATCACCTGGATATCACCTTGATCTGTGGAGCAAACGTTGCCTCGGCATTCAAAGCCCCCGAGGGCTGGACACTCCAAATAGACCGTCCTGCGCGAACACTCAAGGCAAAAAAGCACGACGACCGAAAATCGGAACTCCGCTCGCTTCGGAAGGCGCTTGCCGACACCCCTCGCAAGAACGAGACGCTGCAGGCAAAGGCCGTAATTATCGCTACGGGCGGCAGCCCCGCCGACATCGCGAAGACGTTCAATCTTTCCCTCACACCGCAGCGCCCCGTCCTCTGCCCCGTGTCGGCATCGGTCTTCGGCGACCAGGCTGCGCTCAAGACGCTGGATGGTCTGCGCGTCCGCGCCCGTTTGACGCTCACCCGCAATCACGAGGAACTCTGGCGCGAAGACGGCGAAGCGCTCTTCCGAACCTTTGGTATCTCGGGCGTTGCCGCCTTTAACCTCTCCCGTCGCGTCCAGCGCGGCGACACGATTCTGCTCGACTTTTTCCCCGACCTCTCCAAAGACGAGTTGCTCGATATGCTCAACCAGCGAGTTGAGTTGCTCGGCGGCTTTTCACCCCGCGACCCCCGCTGGCTCGACGGCATGCTCGCCCCGCAGCTCTCTCACGTTGTCTGCACCGCATTCGAACAGTGCCACCCCGGGTCGCACGACGTCATCCATCTGGTCTCAATCCTCAAGCACTTTAAGCTGCTCGTCGAGGGAACGACAGAGGAGCGTTCGGCCCAGGTCACGCGCGGCGGCGCGCCCATCGAGAGCGTCTCAGCTCCCAACCTCTACGTGAGCAACGCGGCAGGCGCCCCACTTTACATCTGTGGCGAGGCACTCGACATCGATGCCGATTGCGGCGGTTTCAACCTTGCATGGGCTTGGATCTCGGGTATTCGCGCTGCGAGCAGCCTGTAGCAACGCAGTCTATAATCAAAATGCAATCGGGCCGTCTGAACTTTCCGGGCGGCCCCTTTCTTGCATCTAAGGAGACCTCGATGATCGAAATCACCCAAGTCCATGCGTCACTCGATGACGCTCGCGACGAAAACGCCTGCCTTGCCGTTGGCAGACGCACTGCTAAGCGAGCCCTTCGGTGCAAGGACTCCCAAATCAAGACCATCGAACTCCATCGCAAGTCAATCGATGCCCGCAAAAAACGAGATGTCCATTTTATCTTGAGCTTTCGCGTCGAGCTGTCGACCCCTCGTCTTGAACAAATCGCTATCGATGGTATTTCCGACCACGACCGCTCGCACATCCGCATGATAGAAGCCGAACCGCCCTCGTTCCCCGCCCCCGTTGTCGCAGCGCCTAACGAACACCCCATCGTCGTTGGAGCCGGATGCGCTGGCCTTTTTGCTGCACTTGCCCTTGCCGAAGCAGGTCTCAAGCCCTTGCTCATCGAGCGCGGCGATCCGGCCCTTCGCCGCTCGCGGGCCATCGATCTTTTTCTCAAAGAACGCATCTTGGATTCCGAGAGCAACATCCAATTTGGCTTAGGTGGCGCGGGTACGTTCTCGGATGGCAAACTCAATACGGGAACCAAGAATCCAGCCCATCGACTGGTCCTCGAGACCTTCGTCGAAGCGGGTGCTCCCCGCGATATTCTATGGGATGCAAAGCCGCATATTGGCTCCGACATCCTCCCCGCCGTCGTTACCAGCATCTCCCGGCGCATTGAACAGCTCGGAGGGACCGTTCGCTATCGAACGAAACTCGTTGACATTCGTACTGATACATCTGGCGCCATTGTCGGTATCGACGTTCGATCGTCACAGGACACGGCAAGCGAGTCAATCAACACAAAGCATCTCATTCTCGCTTGCGGTCATTCTGCGCGTGACGTATTCGAGGTTCTCAAAACCCATGATGTCGCCCTCGCTCAAAAGACATTTGCCATGGGCGTTCGCATCGAACACCTGCAGCGTGATATCGATCGGGCGCAATATGGCCCCGCGGCGGGTCATCCCGCGCTCGGGGCAGCCCCCTATAAGCTCGTTGTCCATCTTCCCAACGATCGCAGCGTGTTCTCATTCTGTATGTGTCCCGGCGGACAGGTTGTCGCTGCCTCTTCAGAGCCCGGTCATCTGTGCGTCAACGGCGCCAGCCTCAACGCCCGCGCCGGGCGCAACGCAAATGCCGCCCTCCTCGTTAACGTCACGCCCGACGATCTCCCCAACGACGATCCTCTTGCAGGCGTAGAACTCCAGCGCATTTGCGAGCGGGCTGCCTATCGCCTTGGCGGCTCCAACTGGAACGCACCGGCACAGCTCGTCGGCGATTTCCTTGCAGAACGCGCCAGCACGACTTGCGGCAAGGTAAAGCCCACCTATCCGCTCGGCGTGACTTGGACAGCGATCGACGAGTCATTGCCGCAACATATCATCGAGTCGCTTCGTCTGGGAATTCCCTTGCTCGGCAAAAAGCTGCGTGGCTACGACCATCCCGATGCCGTCCTCACCGGCGTTGAGACACGCTCAAGCTCTCCGGTCACCGTTACTCGAGACCGGGAATGCCACGCTGTATCGACCCCGGGGCTCTACCCCTGCGGCGAGGGGGCCGGATATGCCGGCGGAATCATGAGCGCCGCCACCGATGGCATCCGTTGCGCTAAAGCCCTCATTGCTGATCTCTAGTCCACCAAAAAGCACTGCCCCCGAACTGCGCGAGGAGCTCGGGGGCAGTGCTTTTACTTCTTAAACCGCGCGCCCTGGCGTTTTCTGCCCGAAGCGAACGCAGAGCCTTTGCGGGCCTGCGAGCGCAAGCGCTCAATCGTCTCGTCCTCAGTCGTACCCTCAAGCATCGCCCTAATCTGAACAACCGCGTCGCGCAGACGCGCCGCCTCCTCGAAGTCCATGGCGGCAGAAGCATTGCGCATATCTTCCTCCATGGTCTCAACGATCCTCACAAGTTCGTCATGTGGCAGTCCCTCGAGCTGCTCAGCAAGCGTCTGTTCGGACGACACCGTCTCCGGCGCAGCACCCTCGCCGTTTTCATCGGGCGTATAGAATGCGCCGTGGCCCAACGAATCGCCCTTCGAGCGCCCCTTGGAACCAACGGTCTTCTCCGCCTCGGCAATGAAGCTCGAGATGTCATTGATAGCCTTGCGAACCGTCTTGGGCACAATGCCGTGCTCTTCGTTATAGGCCATCTGAATCTCGCGTCGGCGCTGCGTCTCGTCGATTGCCTCTCTCATCGAATCGGTCACGACGTCTGCATACATAATGACTTCGCCGTCGGCATTACGGGCCGCACGACCAATCGTCTGAATCAGCGAACGGCGGTTGCGCAAAAAACCTTCCTTGTCGGCATCGAGAATCGCCACCAGCGAGACCTCGGGGAGATCCAGGCCCTCGCGCAGCAGATTGATGCCCACCAGAACATCAATTTTGCCCTCGCGCAACGTTCGCAGGATTTCGACACGGTCCATCGTCGCCGTATCGGAATGCATGTAGTTGACCTTAATGCCAGCATCAAGCAGGTGGTCGGTAAGGTCCTCTGCCATGCGCTTGGTCAGCGTGGTCACCAACACGCGTTCCTTGCGTGCCACACGTTCGCGAATCTCATCCTCGAGATCATCAATCTGGCCGCGAACCGGACGCACGTCAATTTTTGGGTCGAGTAGACCGGTCGGTCGAATGATCTGCTCCACGTCGTTTTGACTCACACGCAGCTCATAATCACCTGGCGTTGCCGAAACATAGATGAACTGGGGAATCCTCGCCTCAAACTCATCAAATCGAAGCGGACGGTTATCGAGCGCCGAGGGCAGGCGAAAGCCGTGCTCCACCAAGGTCACCTTACGCGAACGATCGCCCTCATGCATACCGCGAATCTGCGGCACCGTCACATGGCTCTCGTCGATGATGCAGAGCATATCCTTGGGAAAATAATCAATCAAAGTAAAGGGTGGCTCGCCCGGCTTGCGGCCATCCAAATGACGCGAGTAGTTCTCGATGCCGTTACAAAAACCCATTGTCTCGAGCATCTCAAGATCGTAATCGGTGCGCTGCTGCAGACGCTGCGCCTCAAGCAACTTGTCGGTCGCCTTGAGCTCTGCCACACGCTTCTCGCACTCTTCGCTAATCGATTTAAGGGCTGCCTTGACCTTGGGCTTCTCGGTTACGTAATGCGATGCCGGCCATACGGGAATGGCCTCATACTCACGAAGCATCTCACCGGTGACCTCATCGATTTCAGCGATAAGCTCGACCTCATCGCCAAAGAACTCAAACCGCAACGGATGCTCGGCATAGGGCGGATACACGTCGACGACATCACCACGCACGCGAAACGTACCGCGCGCCAGGTCATAATCATTGCGATCGTATTGAATATCGATGAGCGCATGGATAAAATCATCACGCTCGAGCGGCACTTTCTTGTCGACGTTCGGCGCCAGCCCCGCATAATCCTCAGGAGAGCCAATACCGTAGATACAGGACACCGATGCAACGACGATCACATCGCGTCGAGAGAGCAGCGAGGCGGTCGCCTGATGGCGCAGCATCTCGACTTCTTCGTTGATCGAAGAATCCTTTTCGATATAGGTGTCGCTTTGCGGCACATACGCCTCGGGCTGATAGTAATCGTAATACGATACGAAATAGACTACGGAGTTATTGGGGAAAAACTCCTTGAGCTCGCTCGCGAGCTGAGCGGCAAGCGTTTTATTGGGAGCCATGACAAGCGTCGGCTTACCCAAGGCCTCAATAGTTTTAGCCATCGTAAAGGTCTTACCCGAACCAGTCACGCCCAGCAAAACTTGGTATCGATCTCCGTCCCTCACGCCTTGCACAAGCGACTCAATAGCCTTGGGCTGGGATCCAGCCGGCTCATAGGGAGAAACGACTTCAAACGGCACCTCAGCGCCCTCAACGCCAAAGCGCTTAAGTTCACCGCCAACACGTTCTACTTCAAATTCCGCCATGGATACTCCTAACTCATACATCTGCAGTATACGCAGGCGGTGGGCTGAGTCCTATACGAACCAATCGGGATAGAGGGTCTTATAGCGAACCCAGGCATTATTGACACGAATCAGATACGCCTGCGTCTCGGGAAAGGTGATTGCATTATGAAGCGACGTGCTCTGCTGCGCCCATCCGTCGACATTGCCCATGCCGGCGTTATAGGCGGCAATGGCACTGTCAGTCGACCCGTTAAAATACGTTAGAAGATACGAAAGATACGCGCAACCAAACTCGATGTTCGTAGCAGGATCGTTAAGGTTGTCGGCTGAATACTCGCTACCATCGACAAGACCCTTGGCAATCATATCCTGGGCAGTCTCGGGCATCAGCTGCATCAATCCCCGAGCACCTTGATTCGACTCAGCTTCGGGATCCCAATTCGATTCCGACTTAATGACAGCGCACACCAGATACGGATCCAGATTATGCGAAATACTGGATTGCTTTACGTACGCCTCGTAGTCAATTGGATACAAAGGCTTAAAGAAGGCGGCAGGGGCATACGAGTAGACGAGCGAAATAAGGCCGAAAACAAACATAACGGCAAGTGGCGCCACGCGATACCAAGTAAAGAAACGTGTCTTAGGCATCGGTCTCCTCCCTATCCGCTACATCCCCGAAGCCATGACGCGCAAGCCATGCGTCCAGTTGTTCAAAGAGCGAGTTATCGCCTGCCGAATTATCGATTACCGTCGTAGCGAGATTGCAAAGCGAAGCCTCATCAGGTTGGCATGCAGAGCGCGCATCAAAATCAGAGGACTCCATACCACGATGAATGGCACGCTCGCGACGAACTGCTAAAGGAGCGCTGATAACCAGAATTTCATCAGCCAGGCCAAAAGCATCCTCAAAACCAGTCGGGGCAGAAACCTCGACTACCGCAAAGGGATAACGGGGGGACGAAACCGTGCAGCAAACCGGATCAAGGATCCTCAGCGAAAGCTGTTCGATGAGAACCGGGTGAACGATGCCATTGAGCTGCGCAACTGTATCAGGAGAGGCGAAAGCTCGAGCAGCGAGGACATTGCGGCGAATGCCGCCCTCCCCGTCCAGAATGTCCCAACCGAATTCTTCCGCGAGGGCATTGACGATATCGGAGCCTGGCACATAAAGCGATTTGGCAAGCTCATCCAGATCGATAAGCATGGCGCCATGAGATTCGAGATAGCGGCAGGCAGTCGACTTACCCGAAGCAATATTGCCCAAGACAAAAACGGTAAACATCAAGTCCTCCCTAACGCCAATGGGAGTTATTATCGCGCAAATACAAAAGAAGGACTCAAAATACAGCCAAACAGTAAGACAAGCTAAACGAAAGCGAGTGCTTGTATTACAACTCTCTATCAAACGCAAAAAAGGGGGAGGCC
>CAJMRN010000058.1 GCA_905215815.1 uncultured bacterium
GTTTCCAAGGCGGCCACGGGCCTACGAAATGATCCGTTTTCCTCCGTCCCCAACAGATCACGTGATCCGAAGGGGACGGAGGAAAGCGGATCATAAACAGCGGCGGCGCGTCTGGCCGAACGAGCCCCCATACCCTCGTTCGGTCAGGCGCGCCGCCGCGTTGCTGCTTTGTGCCGTATAATGTCCACTACCTATGACGCGATACAAAAGAAAGGTGTTTGCCCATGCAGGCACAGAAGGCGGAGGGAACCCGCGACCTTATCGGCGCCGAGATGCGCGCCTGGCAAAAGATGCAGCAGATTGCGGCCGGCGTGTTCGAGCCGTTTGGTTTTAAACCCATCGAGACGCCCGCGATCGAGCAGGTTGACGTGTTTGTCCACAGTATCGGCCAGTCGACCGACGTCGTGCGCAAGGAAATGTTCCGCGTGTTCAGCGGTGCCAACCTGGAGCGCGTCTTTACCGAGGGCACCGACACCAAACTCAAGCCCAAGCAGCGCCTGGCACTTCGCCCCGAGGGCACGGCCGGCGTGGTGCGCGCCGTCGTCGAGAACAATCTGGTGCCCCAGGGCTCCACGCCGTTTAAGGCTTACTACGCCGAGGCCATGTTCCGCGGCGAGCGTCCCCAGAAGGGCCGCCTGCGCCAGTTCCACCAGGTGGGCATCGAGTGGCTCGGCGCTCCCGATCCGGCGGCAGACGCCGAGTGCATCATCATGCTCATGGAGTTCTACAAGCGCCTGGGCTTCGATCTTTCCAAGCTTCGTCTGCTCATCAACTCGATGGGTGACGCCCAGTGCCGTCCGGCTTATCGCGAGCAGGTTAAGCAGTTCATCCTCGATCACGCCGACGAGATGTGCGATGAGTGCCGCGAGCGCGCCGAGCTCAACCCGCTGCGTGCCTTCGACTGCAAGAACGACCACTGCCGCGAGATCATGGCCGAGGCTCCGCTGATGGGTGACAACCTGTGCGATGAGTGCCGCGAGCACTACGAGCAGGTCAAGCGCTATCTGGATGCCGCCGGTATCGAGTATGTCGAGGATCCCACCTTGGTGCGCGGCCTGGACTACTACACCCGTACTGTCTTTGAGGTCGAGGCCCCTGGCGCCGGCGTCGGCTCCATCGGCGGCGGCGGCCGTTACGATGGCCTGGTCGAGCTCGAGGGTGGCAAGCCCACGGCGGGCGTCGGCTTTGCTGTCGGTTTTGAGCGCGCCCTGCTGGCCCTGCAGGCCTTTGGCAGCGATTTGGGTGCCGATGAGGCCCCGTGCGTCTATGTCGCCAACGCCGGCAAGGAGCTGCGTCAGAACGTCTTTGCCATTACGCAGGAGCTTCGCGCCGCAGGTATCGTGACCGAGGCCGACTATCAGGGTCGTTCGCTCAAGGCCCAGTTTAAGCAAGCCGATAAGGTAGGCGCCAAGCTCATCTTGGTCCTGGGTGGCGACGAGCTTGCCGCCGGCAAGGTCAAAGTGCGCGACATGCAGAGCCATGACGAGGTGCTCGCCGATCTGGACAACGTCGTCGAGGCGGTTCGCGAGCGCCTGTAGCGCATCTTTTTGAGCTTCGGGCCTGCTAACGTGCCCTGCTCATGGAGAGCGATTGTTACGGGGGTGTTTCGCTTTTATGCGGAATGCCCCCGTTTACGTATGCCGCCCACCGAGAAATACGACCATTTAGGGCAAAAACCTTTGCAATGCAGAAAATACTTTTGTGTGGTAAAGCGCAATCAGTGTCGAAAGTATTTCTCAAGCGCCTATAATGAATACCGCATGTTACGTGCATAGAAGGAGGAATGGGAGGAAACGTGGCTGAGAACCTAAGCAACCAGTCTGTACCCGAAGCCGCGGCGCGCGTCGCTGCCGTGGTCAACCGCCTCGTTAACCGAATCGGCTCGAATGCCGAGTCCAGGGAGCGTCTCGCCGAGATCGAGATCCCCGAGGAGCTGCGCGACAATCTGGCGCTGTTCTTGCGCCTGGAGCGCCGTGTGCTTAGCGAGTATGATCCCGAGATCGCGGACCTGTTCGACAAGATTTTGACAGCCGAGATTGTGGTCAATGCCGGCAACCCCGGTACCTGCGCTGCCGACGAAGCCGTCGACGAGCAGGGCGTGCCCACCGCCGACGAGCCCACTGCCGTGGCATTTCGTGAGGTCGTCGATTTGATCGACAGCCTGCCGCTCGATAAGCAGCAGGTCATCGTTCGCGCCTTTACGAGCTTTTTCCATCTGGCAAACCTGTCGGAGGAGAACTACCGTGTGGCGCAGCTGCGCGAGCGCGAGGCCGGTGCGTCGACCGATACCGAGGTCGATCCTGCCAACGAGCTTACCGTTGCCTATCACCAGCTGGTGAATGAGCTGGGTGTCGAGGGTGCCAACGAGCTGCTCGACAAGCTCGAGTTCCACCCTGTCTTTACCGCACATCCCACCGAGGCCCGTCGTAAGGCCGTCGAGGGCAAGATCCGCCGTATCTCCAACCTGCTGGAGGAGCGTCCGCGTCTGGGCGGCTCCGACCTGGTGGAGAACGAGCGCCATATGCTGCAGGAGATCGACGCCCTGGTGCGTACGAGTCCCATCGCGCTCAAGAAGCCCACGCCGGTCGAGGAAGCCGATACCATCATCGACATCTTCGATAACACGCTGTTCGACGTTATCCCCGTTATCTATCGTCGTTTTGACGATTGGGTGCTGGGCGACAAGGCCGGTACTGTGCCGCCGCTGTGCCCGGCGTTCTTCCATCCCGGCAGCTGGATCGGTTCCGACCGCGACGGTAACCCCAACGTCACCGCCAAGGTGAGCCGTGAGGTCGCCGCCAAGTACTTTACGCACATGGTGCTCAAGCTCGAGGACAAGTGCCGCCACATCGGCCGCAACCTCACGCTCGAGGCTACCTACAGCAAGCCGTCGGCCGAGCTCATTAACCTGTGGAACCATCAGGTCGAGATGAGCCCTCGTTACACGGCCCGCGCCGAGCTGATCTCCGAGCACGAGCCGCATCGCGCCGTCATGCTCGTCATGGCCGACCGTCTGAACGCCACCGTGCGCCGCATCACCGACACCATGTACCACAGCGCCGACGAGTTCCTGGATGACCTGCGCGTCGTCCAGCGTTCGCTTGCCGCATGCGGTGCCGTCCGTGCCGCCTATGGCCCGGTCCAGACCATTATCTGGCAGGTCGAGTCCTTCGGCTTCCACATGGTCGAGATGGAGTTCCGTCAGCACTCCGTGGTGCACGCCCGCGCCCTCAAGGATATCCACGAGAACGGTATCCATGGCGACCTGCAGCCCATGACGCGCGAGGTCATCGATACCTTCCGCGCTATCGGCTCCATCCAAAAGCGCTACGGCAAGAAGATGGCGCACCGCTACATCATCTCGTTCACCAAGAGCGCCCAGCATGTGGCCGACGTCTTTGAGCTTGCCCACCTGTCCTTTGCACACGAGGAGGATGTTCCCGAGCTCGACGTGATCCCGCTGTTCGAGCAGCTCGAGGACCTCGAGGGCTGCGTCGACGTGCTCGACCAGATGCTTACGCTGCCCGTGGTGCAAAAGCGCCTTGCCCAGACCAACCGCCGCATGGAGGTCATGCTGGGCTATTCCGACTCCTCCAAGGACGCCGGTCCTACCACGGCCATGCTCGCGCTGCACTCCGCGCAGGAGCGCATCGCCAAGTGGGCCGAGAAGAACGATATCGACCTGGTGCTCATGCACGGTCGCGGCGGTGCCGTGGGCCGTGGTGGCGGCCCGGCCAACAAGGCCGTGCTGGCGCAGCCCAAGGGTTCGGTCAACTGCTTCTTTAAGCTCACCGAGCAGGGCGAGGTCATCTTTGCCCGTTACGGCAACCGCACGCTGGCTCAGCGCCATGTTGAGTCCGTTGCCGCCGCAACGCTTTTGCAGTCGGCCCCGAGTGTCGAGAAGACCAACACCGAGACCACGCAGAAGTTCTGGGATATGGCCGAGAAGCTCAACACTGCAAGCCACGAGCGCTATCTGGACCTGCTGAACACCGAGGACTTTACACCGTGGTTCTCGACCGTGACGCCGCTGACCGAAGTCGGCCTGCTGCCGATCGGCTCGCGTCCCGCCAAGCGCGGCCTGGGCGCCAAGTCGCTCGATGACCTGCGTACCATTCCGTGGATCTTCAGCTGGAGCCAGGCGCGCATTAACCTGGCCGCTTGGTACGGCCTGGGCACCGCCTGCGAGCAGCTGGGCGATCTTGACCAGCTCAAGGCTGCCTACCAGGAGTGGCCGTTCTTCCGCACCTTTATCGACAACATCGAGATGTCGATCGCTAAGACCGATCAGCGCATCGCCAAGATGTATCTGCACCTGGGCGATCGCCAGGATCTGTCCGAGAAGGTCTTCACCGAGATGCAGCTCACGCGTAAGTGGGTTCTTGCCATCGTCGGTGACGAGTGGCCGCTGCAGCGTCGTCGCGTGCTCGGCTGCGCCGTTCGCGTGCGCAACCCCTACGTCGACGCCCTGTCCATCGCCCAGGTCCGCGCCCTTCGCGAGGTGCGTATGAACCAGGACGAGATGGCCGAGGAGAAGAAGGCCGAGTACATGAGCCTGATTCTTTCGACTGTGACCGGCGTCTCGGCAGGACTGCAGAACACGGGGTAATCGATAGCCCTGTGGCTCTCACCGGGGCCCGATGGGTTTCCCTCTGAATGCGTCCTCGCACTTGAAGCCCCCTTATCCTGCTCCTTCGGAGCTGCGGATAAGGGGGCTTCGTGCTGCGGAATGCATTCAGAGGGAAACCCATCGGGCCCCTTCGTCCTCGGTCTTCGGGGATTAAAGCTGAGGAGAAGAATGGCGCGCTTCGCGCTTAATGTGGAGTGCGGCGAGGGCTTCTTGCGTCCTGCGGAGTGTGCCTAAAAGTAAACTAATGGCGGGCCCTGCGATGTCCAGTCCTCAGTGGATTACTGCTGGGGGAATAAATGGCGCGCTTCGCGCGTTTGGAAAGGGCTTCGTGCTGCGGAGTGCATTCAGAGGGAAACCCATCGGGTCCTTTCGTCCTCGGTTTACGGCGGATCAGCCGCTGGGTGAGGGTGGTGCTTGGGGCGACGTGCAAAAAACGGAGTTTTCAGCAGCCAAAGATTGGTGCATAAGGCTGTGGGTGACGTTCGCGGCCCCTGTTGATGCTTTTGCACGACGATTGGGCTTTGTCGATGTTCATATATGGCTGGTTTCTCGCCGCATGCAATCCAGATGGGACGAGCCATGAGGACTATCTACCTTTTGAAAACCTTTGGCACCAAAATCTTATCCCGCGATGCTGAATACTCGCAAAAATGCACGCTCCGGAGGGTGCTACCCTGTTACGGCTAGAAATCCATGTGCCTTTTTATGCAATTAGTTAACGCATTTATGCAAAATGGCTTACGTGCGAACGTCTCGGGGTAGATGTTTGCCTCGGCGCTGCGTAAATCATCCTGTCTATAGTGTCTTTGACAGGCGGCTGCGGTCCCGTTTGGGATCGCGGCCGTTTTGTTGTGGGTCAAATATGAACGTTGTGTTAATGAGTCGGTGGACGGTGGTGTTTTTCGGTGAGCGGCGTATCCTTCCAACGGTTAATCTAGTGTGTCAGTTGAAAGGAAGAGGGCGCTCGTCATTGTTTGAATGTGAACTACCGTTTGACCATAAGACGTTGCATCTAGAGCTCGAGGATAAGAACTTCGCGGGTGTGATGGAAGGTCATCAAAACGAGTTTAAGACTACAAAATCGCAGGAAGAGCTGATAGAGGAGTCGCTTGCCAACCCTTATGGCTCACCTTCGCTCGAGGAGCTTTGTGCTGGCAAGAAGGATATCGTCATCATTAGCTCCGACCATACGCGCCCCGTTCCCTCGCGTGTGACGATGCCTATTCTGCTGCATCACATCCACTCCGCTGCGCCTGAGGCACGCGTTCGCATTCTGGTTGCTACGGGTATGCATCGTCCGTCGACGCACGAGGAGCTCGTCAACAAGTACGGCGAGGAGATCGTTGCCAACGAGGAAATCGTTATGCACGTCGCGACTGACGACAGCATGATGAAAAAGATCGGCACCCTGCCTTCTGGCGGCGAGTGCATCATCAACAAGATTGCCGCCGATTGCGATCTGCTGCTTGCCGAGGGCTTTATTGAGCCGCACTTCTTTGCCGGTTTCTCTGGCAGCCGCAAGTCCGTGCTGCCCGGCATTGCCAGCTACAAGACCATCATGTACAACCACAACGGTCAGTTTGTGAACGATTCCCATTCGCGTGCCGGCAACCTGTGCCACAACCACGTGAACGAGGATATGTTTGCCGCTGCCGAGATGGCTCACCTTGCCTTTGTGCTTAACGTGGTGCTCAACGGCAAGCACGAGGTCATCGGCTCCTTTGCCGGCGACATCCACAAGGCGCACGAGGCCGGCTGCGAGTTCGTGAAGAGCCTTGCCGGCGTTGAGCCCGTCGAGTGCGAGATTGCCATCACCACCAACGGCGGCTACCCGCTCGACCAGAACATCTACCAGGCCGTGAAGGGCATGTGCGCTGCCGAGGCCACGCTTCCCGAGGGCGGCGTGATCATCGATGTCGCCGGTTGCGCCGACGGTCACGGTGGCGAGGGCTTCTATTACAACATCGCCGACAACGATCCGGCAGAGTTTGAGCGCGCCTGCATCGACCGTCCTAAGGACGAGACCCTGCCCGACCAGTGGACGAGTCAGATCTTTGCCCGCATCCTGGCGCATCACCCCGTGATCATGGTCACCGACCTGTGCGATCACCAGATGATCAAGGATATGCACATGACGCCGGTCAACACCCTCGAGGAGGCGCTCAAGCTCGCCTTTGAGATGAAGGGTGCCGATGCCAAGGTTGCCGTCATTCCCGATGGCCTGGGCGTTGTCGTCGCGCAGCACTAGTACGCGGCCTAAACGAATCGTTTATAACCGACAAGAAAGATAAGGTTTTTATGCTTACCAAACTCCTCTGCGAATTCGGCGCAACGGCCCTCATGATCATCTTTGGCGTGGGCGTGCACTGCGATACCGTGCTCAAGGGCACTAAGTATCAGGGCTCCGGCCATATGTTTGCCATCACCACCTGGTCTTTTGGCATCTCGGTCTGCCTGTTTGTCTTTGGCGGCGCCGTGTGCATGAACCCGGCTATGGTGCTTGCCCAGTGCATCGTAGGCCTGGTGCCGTGGAGCAGCTGCATCCCCTTCATGATTGCCGATATGCTCGGCGGCTTTGTGGGCGCCGTAATTGCTTGGCTTATGTATGCCGATGAGTTCAAGGCTTCCGAGGGCGTCGTCGACCCCATTGCCCAGCGCAACATCTTCTCGACCAACCCCACCACCGAGGGTACGAACTATGCCCGTAACTTCTTCTGCGAGGCTATCTGCACCTTTGTGTTCATCAGCGCCATCCTTGCTGCCGCTAGCCGCGCCGGCGAGAACGTTTTGATGCTCGCTATCTGCGTTGGCCTGATCGTTTGGGCCGTTGGCATGGGCATGGGTGGCATCACCGGCTTCGCCATGAACCAGGCACGTGACCTTGGTCCTCGCATGGCCTATCAGGTTCTGCCGATTAAGAACAAGGCCGACAACAACTGGAAGTACGGCCTGCTCGTTCCTGGCATCGCTCCGTTTATCGGTGCCATTGTGGCCGCGCTGTTTGTGCATGGTTTCTTGGGCATGTTCTAGCTCGAAGCTACATAGGTTGTTCGCCGTCCGCATGGGGTAACTTCCCAGCGCGTCCTCGGACATGCAAAAAGGCTCGCTGCGCACTTTGTGCGGCGAGCCTTTTTGCGTCCTGCGGAGTGCGCTGGGAAGTTACCCCATGCGGACGGCTGCGGGGTCTTCGTTGCGTTCGTGCAAGCAACCCAACATATATATCTGAATTTGGATGGGAGGGGCTTGTTGCTGGTAGGAGCGTTGGGCTGCTGTTGACACTTTGGGATGGATTGTGCTTTGGGTTGGGGCGGGGCTTTGAGATGAGGGCGGAACTTTGGGATGAGGGGTTTACTTAGTTGAAGAGGGGCATTATGGCCGAGAGGTAGTCTTTGGCTACGTCGGACTTATCTGCTTGGAAGTTGTGCCAGGCCCACCATTGGACCATTCCTACGAAGCTTGAGGCTATGTGGTGTAGTAGGAAGCTGCGGTCCATGGTGCCGGCGGGGCCTGCGGGGTCGACGGGGACGGTTTCGGCTGCTCGTGACATGATGGTCTTGCGGAGACAGTCGGCGAAGACGCGTGAGCCGGCGCCGGCTACGAGGGCTCGAACGCCCTGGCGGCGCTCCCAGAGGTTGTTGAGGATATGCTCGACCTGCACGAGTGGGTCGTCGAGGGGCGTACCGTCATCGTCGAGGGCATGGGTGCAGATATCGCACACGAGCTCAGCGAGTAGGTCATCTTTGCTCTTGAAGAGGCCGTAGAACGTGGCCCGACCCACATGGGCGCGAGCGATGATGTCACCGACGGTGATCTTGCCGTAGTCCTCTTCGCGCAGCAGCTCGGAGAACGCCGTAACGATGGCGGCGCGGCTTTTTGCCTTGCGGGCATCCATGGCTAGGCGTCCGCGTGAACGAGCAGGCAGCGGAGCGTACCGGAACAACCCTCGTAGGGGCGCTTGCCGGCGCCGTAGCCGACGGCTTCGATGCGGTAGCGTGAGGGCAGTTGGTCGGACGTGCGCAGCGCGGTGACGATGGCGGCGCCCGTGGGCGTCACGAGCTCGCCGGCGACCGGTGCAGGCGTGAGGGCGATATTGCCCGCCTGGCACAGGTTGACGACAGCGGGGACGGGAATGGGCATGAGGCCGTGGGCGCAGCGAATGGTGCCGTGGCCCTCGGAAAGCGACTCGACCACGATGTCCTCAATACCCAGGTCATCGAGGCAGATGGCGACAGAGCAGACGTCGACGATGGAATCGACGGCGCCTACCTCGTGGAACATGACGGTCTCGGGCGTTTTGCCGTGGGCCTTGGCCTCGGCGGCGGCGAGCGCGGTAAAGATGGCGAGGGCGCGACGCTTGGCGCCATCGCTTAGCTGCGAGCCATCGATGATGGCGGTGACGTCCGCCAAAGAACAGTGGTGATGGTGGTGGGCGTGATGATGGCCCTCGTGGCCATGACCGTGGGCCTCATGGTCATGGCCGTGGCAGTGCTCGTGCTCGCCATGGTCATGATGGTGGTGTTCGTGTTCGTGCATATGCTCGACAGCTGCTTCGTTGCCGTAGAGCCAGGCCATATCGTGATCGTGGTTCTCGAGCTCCTCTGCAAGCTGGACATCGAAATCGCAGGCGTCGATGCCGTGCTTGTTTACGCGCGTCACGGCAATCGAAAAGCCGTCGACCGGCAGCGTGGCGAGCTGCTCGTGCAGATGCTCCTCGCTGGCGCCCAGGTCGAGCAGGGCCGCGACGGTCATATCGCCGCTGATGCCCGAGGTGCCGTCGATGATAAGCGTATGCTGATGGTTGAACATGGAATGCTCCTTAACGGGCGCGGGGTGTGCCGGCGCTCAGATGATTGATAAGACTTGCCTGGTAGGCGGCGCCAAAGCCGTTGTCGATATTGACGACCGAAACGCCGCTGGCGCAGGAGTTGAGCATGGCGAGCAGCGCGGCTACGCCACCAAAGCTCGCGCCGTAGCCCACGCTGGTGGGAACGGCGATGACCGGACAGCTCACCAGACCACCGATAACGCTCGCCAGCGCGCCCTCCATGCCGGCGATGGCGATGACCACCTGTGCCTGGGCAAGTTCCTCGGCATGCGCGAGCAGGCGGTGCAGGCCGGCGACACCTACGTCGTAGAGGCGGTCGACCTCGTTGCCATAGAATTCGGCCGTCAATGCGGCTTCCTCGGCGACGAGCAGGTCGCTCGTCCCGGCACAGGCAACAACGATGCGTCCGTTGCCGGTAGGGGAGGGCTTGCCGCCCACGAGGGCGAGCTGTGCGTCCGGGACATATCCCAGGTCGATGCCGTTGTCGAGGAGCTCCGAGGTGCGGGCTGCCTTTTCGGCGTCCAGGCGCGTGACCAGGATGCGCTCCTGGCCGGCATCGCGCAGCGCTTCGATAATGGCGGCAATCTGCTCGGCGGTTTTACCGGCACCGTAGACAACCTCGCCGGCTCCCTGGCGCACCCCGCGCGAAAGATCGAGCTGTGCAAAACCCAGATCGGCGGTTGGCGCCGTCTGGATACGCGTGAGGGCGACGGCTGGGGTGACTGCTCCGCCAGCAACATCGCTCAGCAACTGCTCAAGATCTCGCTTATCCATATATGTTCCCTTCGACGGCGCAAAGTCTAGCACTCAAAGGGTACGTTCCCGAACACTAAGACAAAATTGTTCGGAAACTATAGGACAGACTGATTCAATTGTTAGACGGATCGGCTAGTCGCGCAGGATGATGTCCATGGCGAGCATCAGGTTGCGCTCGTCGATGGCAAACGGGGCAGCTTCGCGCGTCTTGGGCTTGGCGCAAAACGCGATGCCCGTGCCCGCGGCCTGAATCATGGGGATGTCGTTGGCGCCGTCGCCGATCGCGACGGTATGGGCCATATCGACGCCGCACTCAACTGCCCAGTCCAGCAGCTGGATGAGCTTGGACTCCTTGGTCACAATGCCGGCAGCCAACTTACCGGTGAGCTTGCCGTCCACGACTTCCAGGCGGTTGGCCAGGCAAAAATCGATGCCCGCGGCGGTCACGATTTTGTCGGCGACCTCGTGGAAGCCACCGCTTACCACGCCGACCTTCCAGCCCTTGCTGTGCGCCGATCGCACAAGCTCCAACGCGCCGGGGGTAAACGTCACGCGCGCAAAGGTGCGTTCGAACACGCTCTCATCCAAGCCGGCAAGCAGCCCCACGCGCTCCTCGAGCGCCTGCTTAAAGTCAAGCTCGCCGCGCATGGCGCGTTCGGTGATCTGTGCAACTTGCTCGCCCACGCCGGCCTCCTCGCCCAACAGGTCGATGACCTCCTGGTTGATGAGCGTGGAGTCGATATCCATAACGATGAGGCGTGCAGTCATGGCGGGCCTTTCCGAGTGCAGTTGTATTGGGGCACATTGTCGCACGCGGCGCGCCTTGGCGACGGCCAGGCCGCGTCAATTGTTTCGTCTCCGTCAAGTCTTTGGGCGAGAACTACTTTTCCGCGGCACATCGACACAGGTGCGATAAGATAGAACGCCATGTCTGGCTGCGCGGTTTACGCAGGCTGGGCAAATCTGTACGACGCCGCCCGGAACGACACGGGGCGGCACAGATCCATAAAGGAGGATCACTGGTATGAGCCAGACCCGTCCCATCGACGAGCATTCCATGCACACCCGTACCTGCGGCGAGCTTCGCCGCGAGAACGTGGGCGAAGAGGTCACCCTCACCGGTTGGGTGAGCCGTCGCCGTGACCACGGCGGCCTTATTTTCTGCGACCTTCGTGACCGCGAGGGCATCACGCAGCTCACCTTCGACCCCGAGCACTCTGACGGCGACGCATTTAAGATCGCCGAGACCATGCGTCCCGAGTGGCCCATCAAGATCCACGGCGTCGTGCGCTCCCGTGGCGAGGAGACCACCAACGCCAAGCTCGCGACCGGCGAGATCGAGGTCCTGACCGACCACGCCGAGGTGCTCAACACGTCCGTCACCCCGCCGTTCCAGATCGAGGACGGCATCGAGACCAGCGAGGACACCCGTCTGCGCTATCGCTATCTGGACCTCCGTCGTCCCGAGATGATGGCCAACCTCAAGCTGCGCTCCGACTTTACCTTTGCCATTCGCGAGGCGCTGCACAACCGTGAGTTCATGGAGGTCGAGACGCCCTCCCTGTTTAAGTCCACGCCCGAGGGCGCTCGTGACTTCATCGTTCCCAGCCGTATTCAGCCGGGCAACTTCTACGCCCTGCCGCAGTCCCCGCAGCTCCTGAAGCAGCTGCTTATGGTCGGTGGCGTCGAGCGCTACTATCAGGTTGCCAAGTGCTTCCGCGACGAGGACCTGCGTGCCGACCGTCAGCCCGAGT
>CAJMRN010000059.1 GCA_905215815.1 uncultured bacterium
GGCCGATGAGGAAGACGGTATCGTCTCTGTCATCGATGGCGTACTGGGCGTGGAGCGCGAGATCGCGGCCTATATCCCGCAGGTCAAGCGTACCGTCGAGGGCGCTGTTGCCTACGTCAAGATCTCCGATGGCTGCAATCGTTTTTGCAGCTTCTGCATGATCCCCTACATTCGCGGTCGCTATCATTCGCGCAATGCCGAAAGCATTATCTCCGAGGTTCGCGACCTGGTTGCCGGCGGTGTGCGCGAGATCGTGCTGATCGGTCAGGACACGGGCATTTGGGGCACCGACTTTGCCGACGAGGACGTCGCCGAGGGCTCGCCGCGCAATCTGGCGCAGCTGCTGCGTGCCGTCGCTGAGGCCGTGCGCCCGCACAACGTCTGGGTCCGCGTGCTCTATCTGCAGCCCGAGGGCATGACCGACGAGCTTATCGAGACGATTCGCGATACGCCTGAGGTGCTGCCTTATATCGATATCCCCGTGCAGCACTGTGACGCGCGCATCCTCAAGGCCATGCGCCGCTCCGGCTCGCGTCAGGAGCTCGAGGATCTGTTCCGTGATCTTCGCGAGCGCATCCCCGGCATCGTGATTCGTTCCACGGCCATGGTCGGCTTCCCGACCGAAACTGACGACGAGTTCCGCGACCTTATCGACTTTATGGACACTGTCGGCTTTGACTACACGAGCGTCTTTGCCTACTCGCGTGAGGAGGGCAGCCTGGCCGCCAAGATGGAGGGCCAGGTCGATGAAGAGGTCAAGCTCGAGCGAGCCCAGGAGGCCATGGATCTGGCCGAGTCGCTCGGTTTTGCTGCCACGGCGGCCCATGTGGGCGAGCGCGCCCAGGTGATCGTCGATGGCATCGAGGAGACCGAGGACGGCGCCGAGCTGATCGGTCATGCCTGGTTCCAGGCGCCCGATTCCGATGGCGCGGTGCATCTGGACGCCAGCGAGGCGTCCGTGGGCGATATTTTGACCGTTGAGTTTACCGATAGCTTCTGCTATGAGCTTATCGGTCATGTTGTGGAGTAGGAGAGCATCGTGGCAAACGAGAGCAATAAGGAACTGTCGAGTGTTTGGACGCCCGCCAACATCGTGACGTGCGTTCGCATCGTCTTTATCCCGGTGTTCATGATCGTGTCGGCGCTTTCTCACACGAGCGTTGCCGGTACGGACTGGAGTACCTTCGACGGCCCGCTCGCCGCCGCCGCCTTCATTTTGTATGTGATTCTGTCGTGCACCGATAAGGTCGACGGCTATCTGGCGCGCTCGCGCAACGAGATCACCGATTTCGGCAAGTTCTTGGACCCCATCGCCGACAAGCTGCTCGTGTTCTCGGCCCTGCTGCTGTTCCTGGATTTTGGTGCGGTGACCGTGTGGTCTGTGTTCATTATCTTGTTCCGCGAGTTGCTGGTGAGCGCCCTTCGCATGGTCGCGAGTGCGGCCGGTGTGGTCGTTGCGGCCGATAAGCTCGGCAAGTATAAGACGGCGACCACGATGGTCTCCATTTGCGGCTATCTGTGCGTCTTTGCGATGGCCGGCCTTCAGCTGGGTCCGGTGTCGCTGCTGCTCGGTGTCTATTCGGTGTCGCGCTTCCTGTACGTCATCGCCGTGATTTTGACCATTGTCTCGGGCGCCCAGTACTTCTGGAACTGCCGCAAGATCGTCTTTTCGGTCTAGGTCCTGGTGGGTATGACGGAGTCTTATTTGCAGATTGCCGCAAACAACGAGGAGCTGGCGCGTGATATTGTCGAGCGCGCGAGTGCCCGTGGTGAGACGGTGTCGACGGCGGAGTCGCTGACGGCGGGCATGATTGCCTCGACGATTGCCGATATTCCGGGTGCCTCGGCGGTGCTTCGTGGCGGTGCGGTGACCTACTGCGATGAGATCAAACATCGCGTGCTCGGCGTCGAGCAGGAAACGCTCGATCGGTTTAGCGCCGTGTCGCATCAGACGGCACGTGAGATGGCCGCGGGCTCGCTGGACCTCTATCAGAGCGATATAGCCGTAAGCGCAACGGGCTACGCTGGACCCGGTGGTGGCACCGAGCAAGACCCCGCCGGCACGTTCTATATTGGCTGGGCGTATCGCGCGGCCGATGGGGGAGCGCCGGTTGTCGAGTCTGCGCGCTGTCATTACGAGGGCGATCGGTCGTGCGTTCGTGTCCATGCGGTCGCGGAGGCTTTGGGACGCATTGTCCGTGTGCTCAATTCTATGGAATAGACATGGTTTAAGGGGCCTTAGGGCCCCTTAATTGTGGAGATAGGGACCTTTGACCGGAATTACGTTTGCGCTGGTACATGGCATAAATTTGTTCGCGCACTCGCATTTGTGATTGGCGTGGTCAAGCGTTTGGTCGGTGATTGGTTGGCGTTTGGTCGGGTTTTGGAATGGTCGGGTGCATATGATGAATCTGAACGGTTGACCACGAACAGCCGTTCGTTTATTATCGTTTCAGGTTGTTAAGAGGAGGGCTATTCATGGCCAAGAATTCAGGTCCCGTACGTACCGTTCATGCACGCACGACGGGTAAAGAGCGCGACGAGATGATCGCCACCACCAAGGCCGAGATCGAGAAGAAGTTCGGCCAGGGCTCTATTATGAGGTATGGCGACGGCGGTCCCGAGCTCGAGGTTGAGGCTATTCCGACGGGCTCTCTGGCGCTCGATGCCGCCTTGGGTATCGGCGGCGTGCCGCGCGGCCGTATCGTCGAGATTTATGGCCCCGAGTCCTCCGGTAAGACGACGCTTTCGCTCGAGATCCTTGCGGAAGCGCAAGCCATGGGCGGCGTCGTTGCATTTATCGATGCAGAGCATGCGCTTGATCCCACCTATGCCGCGCGCATTGGCGTTGATATCGACGAGGTCCTGATTTCCCAGCCCGATACGGGCGAGCAGGCGCTCGAGATCGTCGATATGCTTGTGCGCTCCGGTGCCATCGACGCCATCGTCGTCGACTCTGTTGCCGCCTTGACTCCGCGTGCCGAGATCGAGGGCGAGATCGGTGACACGACGGTGGGTCTGCAGGCTCGTTTGATGAGCCAGGCACTCCGCAAGCTCGCCGGCTCGCTTGCCAAGTCCAACACGACCTGCATCTTCATTAACCAGCTGCGCGAGAAGATCGGCGTCATGTTCGGCAACCCCGAGACCACCACGGGCGGCCGTGCTCTCAAGTTCTTCTCTTCCGTGCGAATCGACATTCGCAAAATCGATACCATCAAGCTCAAGGACGAGGTTATCGGCAATCGCGTTCGTGCCAAGGTCGTTAAGAACAAGGTGGCCGCTCCGTTCCGCTCGGCCGAGTTTGACATCATGTATGGCACCGGCATCTCCAAAGAGGGCTCGATTCTGGATATGGCCGTCGAGTGCGGCATCTGCAAAAAGATGGGGTCCTGGTTTGCCTATGGCGAGGATAAGCTCGGCAACGGTCGCGAGGCCGCTAAGACATTCCTGCGTGAGCATCCCGATTGCGCCGACGAGATCGAGCACAAGGTTCGCCTTGCCTGCGGTCTTGAGTATGACGACGATGCTCCCTCCGAGGTTGAGTTGACCGATCAGGCTGCCCCCGAGGAGTTTGATGAGCTGTACGCCATCGATGGTTCCGCGATGCTCGACGATGACGACGAGTAGCGGATGCCGACATGTCGTATACGGTGACCGAGGTCACGGTCGTCTTTCCCGATAAGAAGGCGGCCTCCTCGTTCTCGAGCGGTTATGCGTCTAAAAAGCCCTGCGCGCATATCGATTGCGATCTCGAGGGCGGTTTTGAACGTTCCATTTGGATTCCCGTGCGCGTGGCGCGCCTGTACGTTAAGAACCGCCCCGATCTTCCCTGTGATTGGGATGACTTTCGCGAGGCTGTGCAGCTTATCGAACGTAAATGTGCGCTCACCATGGTGACCGAGATGCTTTCGCGCCGCGATCATGCCACGGGCGAGGTGCGCGATAAGTTGGCGCGCTATGGCTTTCGACAGCCTGCGATCGATTTTGCAGTTGCTCGAGCGACCGAGTATCGTTTTTTGGATGAGAACCGCTTTTGTTCGTACTTTATTGAAGAGCGTAAGCGTCGCGGCTGGGGACAGCGTAAGATCGAGGCTGAACTCAAGCGCCGTCATGTCGTACTTGAAGATATCCCCGGGTATCCAGAGGATTATTTTGCCGTGGATGACGACTTGGCTCGTGCGTCGGCCTTGCTCGCTAAACGTCGCGTTCCCGAAGCGCGTGCATTCGAAAAGCTCGTCAGGTTTTTGATGGGTAAGGGCTTTTCGTATCACATCGCCGCCGATGCCGTTAAGGTGCGGCTCGATGCCTCAAGCGAGGAATGCGCCGTGTAAGCGTGCGCATGGTACGCCCCTGCCGTTCACCGCTTGATAGGCGCCGTGCCGGGTGCGTTTATTTGACAGTTGTTGCGGTTCAACGTAGGATAATTACTGTCATTTGCTTTGTGATATGTGCTCATCTGTGATGAGTTTGTTTATATGTTTATCTGTATCCGACCCGCATAAGCTGCGCCCATATTACTCAAATGTCGCGAGCCGTTCGTAAGGACGGTTCGCTTTGCTGTGTAACGAATCCATAAAAAGGAGTGAGCATGCCTATCATTGCAGCGCTCGTTGGCATCGTATTGGGTGCCATCGCCGCCATTGCCTACATGCGCACCGCCAAGCAGGGTAGTCTTCACGAGGCCGACGAAAAGATCCAGTCGGCACACGCGCAGGCAGAGTCCCTGATCGGTGATGCTAAGCGTCAGGCCGAGACCCTCAAAAAAGAGGCTCTGCTCGAGGCTAAGGAAGAGATCATCAAGAACAAGCAGGCCGCCGAGGCCGAGGACAAGCAGCGTAAGAGCGAGATTCGCACGCTCGAAAATCGCGTGATGCAGCGCGAGGAATCGCTCGATCGTCGCAACGATGCGCTCGACAAGCGTGAGCATCAGCTGTCCAGCCAGGCTGGTCAGGTCGAGAAGCGCTCTCGCGAGCTTGAGGAGCTCTGCGTCAAGCAGACTTCCGAGCTTGAGCGTATTGCCGACCTTACGCGCGAGGACGCTCACAAGGAGCTGCTCGACAAGGTCCGCGGCGAGGTTACCCACGAGGCGGCCACCATCATCCGCGAGTCCGAGCAGCAGGTCCGCGCCGAGTGCCACAAGACCGCTCAGGAGATTCTCTCCCTGGCGATTCAGCGTTGCGCCGCCGACCATACCGCCGAGGTCACCGTTACTTCCGTTCATATTCCCTCCGATGACCTTAAGGGTCGCATCATCGGTCGCGAGGGTCGCAACATCCGCACCTTTGAGCAGGTGTCCGGTGTCAACCTCGTGATTGATGACACCCCCGAGACCGTTGTGCTTTCGAGCTTCGATCCGGTCCGTCGTGAGACTGCCCGTGTGGCGCTCGAGAACCTCATTGCCGATGGCCGCATTCACCCCGCCCGCATCGAGGAGATGTACCACAAGGCCGCCGACTTGGTTCAGCAGCGTGTGCGCGAGGCCGGCGAGCAGGCTGCCTTCGATACCGGTATCCACGACCTGCATCCCGAGATCGTCAAGACCCTGGGCGCTCTGCGCTACCGCACCTCGTTTGGTCAGAACGTGCTGCAGCACTCGCTTGAGGTTTCCGACCTGTGCGGCGTGATGGCCTCCGAGCTTGGTCTGGATGTTGTGACCGCCAAGCGCGCCGGTCTTTTGCATGACCTGGGCAAGGCCATCGACCACGACGTTGAGGGCCCGCATGCTGTCATTGGCGCCGAGCTTGCCCGCCGTTATGGCGAGAAGCCCGTTATCGTCCACGCGATCGAGGCCCATCATGCCGATGTCGACCCTAACACGGTGCTCGACGTTCTGGTCCAGGCTGCCGATGCCGTCTCTGCTTCTCGTCCCGGCGCCCGTCGCGAGTCGGCCGAGAATTACATCAAGCGCCTTGAGAAGCTCGAGGAGATCGCTAACTCTCACGATGGCGTCGAGCGTACCTATGCCATGCAGGCCGGTCGCGAGGTTCATGTCATGGTCCAGCCGGACAAGATCTCCGATGCCCAGTCCACGGTGCTTGCGCACGATATCGCCCATCAGATCGAGGAAGAGATGGAGTATCCCGGTCAGGTGCGCGTTGTCGTGATTCGCGAGAGCCGTGCCGTCGATATCGCTAAATAACATGAACGACGCGAACGAGCTCATCTCATTTATCGCGTCGATGTCGGGGGAGGGCAACCTTCGCGTCGAGGAAAACCTTGGCGAGGGGTATGTCCGCCTCCGCGTTTCGGAGGCCGAGCGCCGTCAGGCCAAGCATGACATTCAGCATGTAGAGGACATTGTCATCGAGATGCTGCGTAATGCTCGCGATGCCGGAGCCGATAAGGTCTATCTCGCCACGACCAAGGAGGAGGGTGTTCGCACCCTCCTCTTCCTGGATAACGGTTCGGGTGTGCCGCAGGACATGCAGGAGCGTATCTTCGATGCCCGTGTCACCTCCAAGCTTGAGAGCATGAAAATGGACCGTTGGGGTGTTCACGGTCGTGGTATGGCGCTGTTCTCTATCAAGCAGAACACGGATGAGGCACGCGTTGTTACATCGGGCGTCGATTTGGGTTCTGCGTTTAAGGTGTGCGTTGCCACCGATCGCTTGAGCGAGCGCGCCGACCAGTCGAGCTGGCCTCAGGCGGTTAAAGACGAAGACGGTCGCTATGTATGCGCTCGTGGACCCCATAACATCATTCGCGCAGCGTGCGAGTTTGCCCTTGAGGAGCTGCGTGGCTGCGATGTGTATCTGGGCTCTCCGTCCGAGATCGCTGCGACCCTGTACGCTCAGGCTTCGAGCCGTCTCGATACGTCGCGCTTGCTCTTTATCGATGACGAGTGCGAGCTTCCGGTTATCGATCGTTTGGGCCTTGCCTCTGATGCCGAGGACTTTATCCGGATCTGCTCCGGGCTGGGTCTCGAGATGTCCGAGCGCACTGCCCACCGTATTCTGTCGGGACAGATTAAGCCCGTCCGCGGCGTGACCGCGCGTCTGCTGCGCGAGCGCGATTCCACCTCGCATGCGCCGGCTCCCGTCGATCTTGCCAAGGACCGTCGAGGCCTTCGCATCGCCAAGGATGACATGGCGCAGTTTTCGCGTGCTGTCGAGCGTGACTTTAACGACCTTGCCGCCCGGTATTACCTCAATCTGTGCGGCGACCCTAAGATTCGCGTTTCGCGTGATCGCATCACGGTGACGTTCGATCTTGCCAAAGAGGAATAAAATCTTTACCGAGTCCGCTCGGTACGATACAGTTATTGCAGTTAAAACGTACTTTTAAACGCAGGAGTTTCTTCATGGATTGCCTGAAGGTATCAAGCAAATCATCGCCCGCGTCCGTTGCCGGCGCCATTGCCGGCATGGTCAAAGATGGCGTCCCCGTCAACATTCAATGCGTCGGCGCTGGCGCCGTCAACCAGGCCATCAAGGCCGTCGCCATTGCGCGCGGCTTTCTGATTCCGACCGGCTTCGATGTCTCCTGCGCGCCGGTGTTCTCCGACATTCTCATTAACGGGGAGTCGCGCACGGCAATTCGTCTCTCTATCTACGTTCACCAGATTAATCGGGCTGCTATGGATAACGTCGTCATGGACGACGTTAAGCCTGTTGCGTAAGCGAGCCATCTGCACGCTCGTAGCACCTATGCGCCCCGTCGATACCATCGTTAGGATGTAAGCTCATGGACCAGCGTTCCGTACGCGATATTCTTGCCGGTAAAACCTACTTTATCCGCACATTCGGCTGCCAGATGAACCAGCACGACTCCGAGCGCGTGAGTGGCCTGCTCGATTCGTTTGGCTGTCTTATGGCGCTCGATCCCGAGCATGCCGATATTGTCGTGTTCATGACGTGCTGCGTTCGCGAGGCTGCCGATACGCGCCTCTATGGTCAGTGCAATTCCTGCAAGAGCCTTCCTCCTTCGCCTTCGGGTAAGCGCGTGGTCGCCGTGGGCGGCTGTATCGCCCAGCGCGATGGCGAGGGCTTGCTCACCAACGTCGATAACGTCAACGTCATTTTTGGTACCCATTCCATTGCTCACGTGGCCGAGCTCATTGCCGAGGCATTTTTGGATGGCAAGCGCCATATCCGCACGAATGAGCACGAGGATACCGACGCCATGAGTATGCCGTGGCATCGCGAGACGCAGTATCACGCATGGGTGCCCATCATGACGGGCTGCAACAACTTTTGTACGTACTGCATCGTGCCATACGTCCGTGGTCGCGAGAAGAGCCGTCCATTCGAAGAGATTGTCGACGAGGTGACCGGGCTCGTGCGTCAGGGCGTGCGCGAGATTACGCTTCTGGGCCAAAACGTGAACTCCTACGGTCGCGATCTCTTTGGCAAGCCGCGCTTTGCCGACTTGCTGCGCGCGGTGGGCGATACAGGCGTCGAGCGTATTTTCTTTACCTCTTCGCATCCTAAGGATCTGCTGCCTGAGACCATTGACGCCATGGCCGAGACACCTGCCGTCATGCCGCAGCTCCACCTGGCCGTTCAGTCGGGTTCCACGCGCATCCTTAAAGAGATGAATCGTCGTTATACGCGCGAGGATTATCTGGGTCTGGTCGATCGTATTCGTAACCGTATGCCCGATATTGCGCTTTCGACCGACATCATCGTGGGCTTCCCGGGCGAGACCGAGGAAGACTTTGAGCAGACTCTCTCGCTTGCCGAGACGGTGCGCTATGCCCAGGCCTACACGTTTATTTACTCCAAGCGCGCTGGTACCCCGGCAGCTGAAATTTATGATCCCACCCCGCATGAGGTTATCCTTGAGCGCTTTAACCGTCTGGTCAAGGTTATCGAGACGACGGCACACGAGTATAACCAGGGCGAGCTTCACACCGTGGTGCCTGCGCTCATTGAGGGTACGAGCAAGAAGAATGACGCTGTCCTTCTGGGCAAGAGTCCCAAGAACCAGACGGTGCATGCGCCGATTCCTGCTGGCTATAGCATCGATCAACTTATCGGCAAAATCGTCGACGTCGATGTTGATGTCGCCAAGACGTGGTATCTGTCTGGCTCCGTCGTGGGCGAGCCTCGATAATGATCTCTCCCGGTGCAAGCCTTTCTGCCGTAGCGATTGTCGGTCCGACGGCGGTTGGCAAGAGCGATGTTGCCGACCGCCTCGCTGCTCGTCTGTCGTCTGAAGTGTTGTCTTGTGACGCGATGCAAATCTACCGCGGTATGGACATTGGTACGGCCAAGATGATGCCCGAGGAGTGCTCGGTGCCTCTGCGCCTTGTCGATATCGTGGATCCGGGCGTCGCGTATTCAGCTGCGCTCTATCAGACGGATGCCCGGGCGCATATCGAGCGTTTGCTTGGCGAGCAACGTCTTCCGGTCTTTTGCGGCGGTACGGGCCTGTATCTCAAGGCTGCACTCGATGAAATGGATTTTCCTTCGGGTGATCTCGAGGACGAACGTCGCGCGGGCTACCAGGAGCTTGCCGAGCGCATTGGTGAGGAGGCACTGCATGCTCTGCTTGCCGAGCGCGACCCCGAATCGGCTGCCGTGATTCATCCCCATAACGTGCGTCGTGTGATTCGTGCGCTCGAGATGCACGATGACGGTGTGTCGTATGCCCAGCAGAAGTCGAAATTCAGCATCCCGCGCGAGCGTTATCATGCCTTGTGGTTTGGTCTGACGCGTAGCCGTGAAGTGCTCTATGAGCGCATTAACATGCGTGTCGACCTTATGTTTGAGCAGGGGCTGGTTGATGAGGTCCGTGGCCTTATGGACCAGGGCTTGGGTGATGCGCTCACGTCGATGCAGGCAATCGGTTACAAAGAGATTATTGATGCCTTGCGAGGCACTATTTCCATGGATGAGGCCCGCGATCTTATCAAGATGCGCTCACGTCGCTATGCCAAGCGCCAGCTTTCCTGGTTTAAGCGTGACGATCGCATCGTGTGGTTTGATATGGATGAGTTTACGATCGATGAGGTCGTTGATGATATTTACCGTCGCATCGAGGCTGCCTAATGGCTCGTTTCCCTTTGGTCCCCACGGCGCCTGAACCTGAGCGCGCCATCTTGGTTGGTGTTGAGTGGCGCGATAACGCCTGGCCGCTCGACCGTTCGCTCGACGAGCTCGAGCGTCTCGCCCACACTGCTGGAGCTCAATGCGTGGCACGCTTGTCACAGCGCCTGGTCAAACCCTATCCCAAATCGTTTATCGGCTCCGGAAAGGTCGAGGAGCTGTGCGGTTTGGTGCATCGCATGGATGCGGATGTCGTTATCTTCGACGACGACCTGACGCCCTCACAGCAGTCCTATCTTGAGAAAGCCGTGGGCGAACCGGTTAAGATTATTGACCGTACGGCGTTGATTTTGGATATCTTTGGCCTGCATGCCCAGACGCGTGAGGGCCGCTTACAGGTTCAGCTGGCACAGTTGCAGTATCTGTTGCCTCGTCTGCGAGGTATGTGGAGCCATCTTGCCAAGGAGCAGACGCGTGGCGGCATTGGATCGCGTTTTGGTCAGGGCGAAAGCCAGCTCGAGGTCGACCGTCGCCTGATTCGCAATAAGATCGCAGCTCTTCGACGCGAACTGAAACAGATTGAACAGCGTCGCGACGTGCAATCGAAAAGCCGTATTGAATCGCCGGCGTTTCGCGTGGCGTTGGCTGGCTACACCAATGCCGGTAAGTCGACGCTGCTTAATCGATTGACGGGATCCACAGTACTTTCGCAGGATAAGCTGTTTGCCACACTCGATCCCACGACGCGCTCGTACCGTTTGCCCGGTGGCCGTGGCATGACGATCACCGATACCGTTGGCTTTATTCAAAAACTGCCCCATGGCCTGGTCGACGCTTTCAAATCTACGCTTTCCGAGGTGCTCGGCGCCGATTTGATTCTTAAAGTCGTGGATGCTTCCGATGAGGATTACGAGCGTCAGCTCGAGGCGGTTGATCGTGTCCTTGACGAGATTGGTGCCGGTGAGCGCCTAACGCTTACCGTGTTCAATAAAATTGATCTGCTCGATGGCGTTGATCGCTTGAGCTTCCGTCGGCGCTATCCCGAGGCGGTGCTGTTCTCGGCTCAGACGGGTGAGGGTCTTGATGACTTAGTCGACCGCATCGCTCGTGAAGCGGCCGCTACAGATGTGTTGCTCTCGGCCGATATCCCGTATCGAGAGGGCGCGTTAATCACGCTTGTGCACGAACAGGGAACCCTTCTGCACGAGGAATACCTCGAAGATGGCGTTCGTATTGTGGCAAAGCTTCCGGCCCGTATCGCACCGCGTCTCGAGCGTTACCGAACAGAGTAAATCAGCTCCAGCACGCCTAAGATAACGGGTTGATGAAGCAGGTAGAACGGCAGCGCATGGCGTCCGAGGCTTGCGAGCATCGGGATGGGATTCTCATAGGCCCATGCTGGCGCTTCAAGGTTTGCTTTTTGTGCCGTGCGGGCGGCAAAGTAGCCTGCGAGGTACATAAATAAGAAGGGTATGAGCGGATAGTAATCACCGGAGACAAAGTCTGGACCTGGGAATCCCAGCCAAGCTAGATAGGGGATTGGGTAGACCGCTTTAGGAATGCTCCAGGTACAGGCAAAGAGTATGAGGCAAATTGTTATACCCCATACTGTCGGCACCCTATCGAGAACCGGGCGCGCGAGTGCAACAATGGCGGTGCACGCCGCCATGCAGAAAATGATGCCGAAGTTCACCGAGTCATCGACTGAGACAAGCGTCGTTGCGATCCATACAACTAAAGCGGCGGCGGCATATTTGGCGGCACGCTTGATGTTGTTGCGCGAGAGGGTGCACATCCAGCCGGCAATAAACAAAAATACCCAACTGATGCTGGCACGCCAAATGTCCTGGAAGATGGTCTGGGGTAGTGTCGAGAAAGTTGGTGTAGAGCCCGATCCGAACCGAGTCGGCCCGGCGT
>CAJMRN010000060.1 GCA_905215815.1 uncultured bacterium
GCTACTCATCACAGGACTCCTCGGAGGTCTGGGCGGGTGTGTAGGTGTAATACTGAGTCGGCTTGCCAACAGGCTTCTGGCCATCATCGTCGTCCGCGGCGGCCTCGTCCCCGGCTTCGCCAATCAGGACGCGCTCGGTCGGCTGCTCGGCTTCGGCCGCAGCGGAAAGCCTGCGCTCGGCGTCGGCTGCGGGGGCTTTCACCTTATTAAAGAGCTTTTGCACGGCGCCTGCCGCAGAATCAGTCACGCTCGACACAGCATTGCTGGCCTCGGCCATGCTGCCCGTAACCTCGGAAATGTCGCGAACCACGGCTTCAACCTCTACGAGATTAGAAGTCAGGGCGTCGACGGCGGTCTTGCTCGACTTGAGGAGCGGCTCCATCTGGGCAAGCGCCGGCGTAAGCTCGTCGACAGCGCCGTCGAGTTTTGCCACCACGGGCTGAGCCTCGGCGATAGTGTTGTTAAGGTCGGTCACCGTCTTGTCGAGCGAATCAACGACGGTGCGGGTCTTTCGCAGCGTGAGCGCGAGCTCGATAACAGCCCACACGCCGGCAACGGCGAGTAGCAGCAGGGCGATTTGAATGGGACTCATACAAGCCTCCCGAAGGAAACGAAATACAGACGCTGTTCATGGTACCCCAAAGAAGGGGAAAGATACCCAAGGGGAATGTGGGTGGTGCCAATGACCTACTTGGGCGCGTTACCGCTCCGGTCGCGTTCGCTTTGCTCCACACGCCATTCTTCCCAGCCGCGGCCCGCAGGCTGCCAAAACGCACCGCGCTCCAGCCCCTCGGGCAAATAGCGCTGATCGACCCAGCCTTCGGGATAATCATGCGGATACTTATACACACCGTATTCGTCGCTGCCCGGGCGATGACGATCGCGCAGATAACTCGGCACCTCGCGCAGCCCACTTGAATGGATATCGGCCAACGCCGCATCGATCGAAGCCTCGCACGCGTTGGATTTAGGCGCCAAGCACACATAGAGAGCAGCCTGAGCCAGATTAATACGGCACTCGGGATAGCCAATGACCTCGGCAGACTTAAACGCGGCATGTGCCACCAAAAGCGCCTGTGGGTCGGCGTTGCCAACATCCTCAGAAGCCTGAATCATAATACGACGAGCGATAAACTTAGGATCCTCTCCCGCGTCAATCATGCGCGCAAGCCAGTAGACCGTGGCATCGGGGTCGCTACCGCGCATGGACTTAATAAACGCACTGATGATGTCATAGTGCATGTCGCCGTTTTTGTCATACGAAAACCCACGACGCGGGTTGGCAATCTTTACGTCATCCACGGTGATGGGATAGCGCTCCCCCGCAGCCGGCGCTGGCGTTCCCTCGGTATCGGGGCGCGTGACGGCAATCTCGCTCGCAAGCTCGAGCGTCGTGAGCGCCGAGCGAGCGTCGCCCGCAGCCAGCGTGCAGATGGTCCTAACCGTATCCTCATCGGCCGAGAACTTGCCGTTCAAACCCTGCGGCGCCTCGAGCGCACGCTCAATCAGCGTGGCGATGTCCTCGTCTTTAAGATGCTCAAGCTCCACCACGCGACCGCGCGAGAGCAACGCCGAGTTGACCTCGAAGTACGGATTCTCCGTCGTGGCGCCAATCATAATGACGGTACGGTTCTCAACTGCATGCAGCAAGGCATCCTGCTGCGACTTAGAAAAGCGGTGAATCTCGTCGATGAACAGAATGGTGCGGCGGTCGTACGTATTCAGGCGCGTCTTAGCCTCGTCGATCACGCGACGAAGATCCTTTACGGTGCCCGTCACAGCGCTGACCTCGACAAACTCGCTCTTAGTATGGTTGGCGATAATATGTGCCAGCGTCGTCTTGCCCGTACCGGCCGGCCCATACAAAATCACACTCGACAGCACGTCGTGCTCAATCGCGGCACGCAACCACGAACCCTTACCGACGGCCTTTTGCTGGCCCACATACTCGTCGAGCGAATTGGGCCGCATGCGCACCGCAAGCGGCGCATTCTGAAAGGAACGCTCGCGCGTCGAAGCAGAAAAAAGGTCGTCCATAGCCATCCCGTGCGTCAATCAAAAACGTTTTCCACCAACAGTATACCGAAAAAATACGAACTACCGTTCGTTAATATAGGTACGGTGCGGAAACTTCAATCCCGGGAACAGCTTGCTCGTGAGCTCACAGAAATAGCCGTCCGTCATGCTCGCGATGTAATCCACCACCGCTTGATCCTTGTCGTCCTGCCAGGCATAGGTGCGATCGTAGTAGAAAAGCTGCTGCTCAACGCACAAAATGTGGTGTTTAAAGATATACGAAGACTCGTCGCCTTCGTTTATATCCTGCAGGCAACGGTCGTAGAGCTTTTCGAAGGCCTCGCGCAGCTCCGCTTCGGAGTCGCCTTCAATGCCGCCCTTGCTATAGATCTTCTCGTAGTTCTCGCGCTTAGCGCGGCGGATCTCCTCAAACAGGTCCTCGCTCATCTCGATGCGTGGCTTACCATAGCTGTGCTCGACGATATCGATGGAGGCATGCGTAAGGATCCAGCTGTTGTATGCCCCGCCCAGGTCATCGTCAAAGGCGTCGGGTGATAGCAGACCCGCCGCAATGGCGTCTTGGCGATCGCGCCCCACGTAGGCAAGGATATCCGAGATGCGAACCACGCAGCCCTCGAGCGTCATGGGGCGCAGGTGCTCAATTGCGCTGTAACCTGTGGCAATGCAATCCTCAACCGTAAGGTCGAACTGGTCAAAGGAGCTCATGTCCGAAAGCTCAAACACACGCTGTTCGTACTCACCATTGTGGCATAGCACGCCGTCGAGCGTCTGGAGCGACACGTTGCGGCCGTACAGCGCGTCGAGCACGCGGACCGACTGCACGTTATGGAAAAAGAAACGGCCGGTACGCTCGTGATAGATATCGTTGAGAAAGCGCTCACCGGCATGACCGAAAGGCGTGTGGCCCAAGTCGTGGCCCAGGCCAATCGCCTCGATCAGATCGCAGTTGAGCCCCAGAGCACGTCCAATATCGCGAGCGATGCGCGAGACAAGCTGCACGTGCAGGCCGCGACGCGACAGGTCATCGTTGCTGCGAAAACTGAAGACCTGCGTTTTGCCTGCATAACGGGTGTATGCGGGCAGATGCAGAATCTTTTCGGTATCGCGCATAAAGGCCGGACGCATAAGTGTGCCTTTGTCTGCGGCCCGATCGACACGTCGGATGACCTGGTCGTCACCGCATCGATAGGGATTAACGACACCCGAGGCGCGGTCGACGGCGATACGCTCGACCAGCTCGGGCGACAACGCCGCGGGAATGCGATCCATACGCGCCTTGATGGCGGCTGTCTGTTGATTGGTTGCCATGGCATGCTCCTTAAAAAGGGCGCGCAAACGGTTACAGCGTACTACCCACAACCTCGATTATGGCAAAAATCGGCGCCAAAAACGGCAGCAAAGGCAGCGAGCGCGATTTTGCGATGAGACAGGCGGCAGCAAGGGCCGGGAGCGCAGCCGCAAACGCGACGATACCACCCAAGGGATCGAAGGTACAAAGGGCAAAGAGCGCCTTGGCGTCCCCCATACCAATGCCGGGAGCGTGGCGAACACGACGCCAGAGCGACTCAGTAAGCACAAGGGCAAGATAGACGATGACCGCAAGACCGGCGTGGTCAAGTGCCGTGTTAATGCCCCTGTCGAGCCAAACGCCTGCAAACGCCGCCACGGCACACGCGCCGGCAAGCTCATTGGGAAACCGCCGCTCACGGGCATCAATCGCCGCGCCGGCAAAGATGCAAATCCAAAATGGAATATAGACCATCAAACACCTCCCTGGGCAGCAGCTCAAACACAAAAACCACCACAAAGGTGCCTGTCCCCTTTGTGGTGGTTTTGGTGGTGGTTATTTGGCGCCTTGCATGACCTCGTCGAGGGTAACGCTTACGGCGTGCTGCGTCGGCACCCAGTCGACCTTCAGGAACAGAGCAGCCACCGTGATGGGGATATAGCTGAACATAAAGATCGGGAAGGTAAACAGGTTGGTCACCAGACGCCACTTTTGCGCGCAGTGAATATGCTTGTACTCAAAGATGGTCGTGAGTAGCGCCAGGATAAAGAAGGTCAGGTACATCATCGCGAAGGTCATAATGAGCGAGGCGGCACAAGCCTGCATCTCGACCTCGGTGGCCAAAAAGCCATGCGAAAGCCCGCCCACGATGAGGAAGGTGGCATTGGCGAGCATCGAGATCAGCGATAGCAGCATACCCGGAGCGATCGTCATAAACATGTCGTAGGCGGCAAAGCGATGATAGCGGAAGGTCGATTTGACGAGATGCTTACCGTAGGTAAAGAACACCTGGTAGAAACCCTTGGTCCAACGCATACGCTGTTTCCAGGACGCCTTAAACGTCACGGGTTGTTCGTCAAAGAACTCCGCCGGCGCATAGCCAATGCGGATGCCGTGAATGGCGCAGAACGTGGTGAACTGAATATCCTCGGTCAGCGTGTGGAACTGCCAGCCGTGCATGCCCTCGATAACACTGGCAGAGATGAGGTAGCCCGAACCCGATACAGCGCAGGAAGTCTTGCAGATATTACGCGCATTGTTAAGGAAGCGCGCCTCGCGCAGATACCACGTGGCGTTAGCCGCAGAGATCCACGAGCTGCCGAAGTTCTTAGAGTTGCGGTAACTGGTGACCACATGAAAGCCCTGGTCGAAAGCATCGTTCATCTTGGAGACGTAATCACGGGAGATAACGTTGTCGGCATCGAAGATAAAGTAGCCTTCAAACGTATCGGGATACTCGTTAAGGATGCGGTCGAAACCAAAGTCCATGACCCAGCTCTTACCCTTGCGGGCTAGGTCGTTGCGTTCATAAACGATGGCGCCCGCCTCGCGCGCAAGCTGCGCCGTGTTGTCGGTGCAGGCGTCGGCGACCACGAAGACCTCGATAAGCTCGGACGGATAATCCTGGTCCTTGATGGAGCGAACGAGGTTGGCGATCACGGCCTCCTCGTTATGCGCCGCGATAAAGAAGGCATAGCGGTGAAGTTTTTTGGCCTTGGGAGGCGCGACCTCGCCACGAAGAGCACCAATGACAAAGAAGACCACCTGGTACAAAAAGCAGACCGTGAGCAGCGTGACGACAATCTGATTGAAGATCACGATGGGTGTGTTGGTTTGTAAAAAGGCGAGCATGCAGGCTCCCAGCAACGCGTTACGTAAACAACCGTATATCTTACCGCAGGCTTACCGAGTTCAAGAAACCACCTAATACTGGCTAGGCTTCGAGAAGACCGAGCTGCGGAACGATTTCATCTCCAGCGGCCGTGCGACCGAGCGAGCGCGGAGCCAGATCGTCGAGAACCGCCGCAAGATCCCACGGCAGCTCGTCGCGGCACTCGATGCGCTCGCCCGTCACGGGATGGTCGAACGCCACGCGCCAAGAATGGAGGAACTGCCTGGTCAGACCCTGATCGGCGCGCGCATCGCACTTACCGTAGAGCGGGTCGCCCACGCAGGCATGGTTGATATGGCGCATGTGCACACGAATCTGATGCGTGCGACCGGTAAACAGGTGGCACTCGACGAGCGTGTAGCCGTCGTCGAAACGCGTGGAATCAAAGCGCTCGAGCACCTTGAAGGTCGTGATGGCCTGACGCGCAAAGGGGTCATCGGAAACCGCCATCTTCACACGGTCGCGCGTCGATCGGGCAATACCGGTGTTGATAGTGCCCTCGTCCATGGCAATGTGCCCGTGAACGAGCGTGATATAGCGACGGTCGAGCGTGCGTGTACGGATAAGATTTTGGAGCGCGCGCTGGGTGTCGTCATCCTTGGCCGCAAGCATGAGACCCGAGGTATCGCGATCCAGGCGATGCACGATGCCGGGGCGGTCCTCACCCTGCACGGTACCAAGATGATCGATGCCGCAGTGGTAGACGAGGGCGTTCGCAAGGGTACCGCTCTCGTGGCCATGAGCGGGATGGCACACCAGGCCGCGCTGCTTGGAGAGCACGATGAGGTAGTCGTCCTCGTAGCGGATATCGAGGGGAATGGCCTCAGGAATCACGTCGGTCGGATCGTGCGGCTCGGGCAAGTCGACCGAGATACGGTCACCGGAGCGCACAGCATATTTTTTTGATAGGCAGGTCTCGCCGTTGACACATACGACGCCGCCCTCGATCAGATGCGCGCAGGCAGAGCGCGTGGGACAGCCATCGTTGGCACCCAGAAAGGCATCGAGACGCTGACCAACGGAATCGTCGGCAACGAGAATATGGATGTCGGCCATTAGCGCTCATTCCTTTCGCGAATCTTGCGGGCATGCTCCCCACGTTGTTTAGCCTTGCGCTTGGCGCGGGCCTCGTCACGAGCGTTAAGCTCGGCGGTCGCATCGACCTCACGGGCCGCGGGGCTCAAGAACATGTAGCCGAAGAGGGCGAGCACGACACCGACCGTAATGCCGATATCGGCCACGTTAAAGACGGGAAAGTCGATGAAGGTGGTGGCAATAAAATCGGTCACGAAGCCAAAGACCAAACGATCGATAGCGTTGCCGATAGCACCGCCCGCAACCATCGCCATGCCCACAACTTCAAGATGGGCGAGCTGGGGTGCGCGAACGAGGTATACGGCAATGGCGATAATAACAGCCAACGCCAGCACGGCAAACGCTATGCCATGGCCCTCGCCCATGCTAAAGGCTGCTCCAATATTACGAACAAACAGAAAATCGATCACGCCGGGGATAACGGTCATATGCAGGGCATCGCCCACGGCACGAACCGCAAGCTTAGTCAGCTGGTCAACAAGCAGCACAACGAGCGCCACCCCACCAGCAACACCCAACCGCCAACGCAAAGGCGGCGTCATATCCGCACCACGACCCAAAGAAATCCCCTACCCTCAAAAGCTTGAATTACGTTAAATGCAAGTAATCATCTTATAGTGACAAACGCAAAACGCACGGCATATTCGCCAACGAAAGCGAAATAACCAGCATAAAACGAAAGCGACATTCCGAAGAAAGGAATGTCGCTTATTGTTAGCGGAGCAAATGAGCCGAAGGCGCCCAAATTCTCCCTATAACTAAAATGCCGAGTTACCGTGCCTTAAAGGGCTTCCGCACACCTCTTGCAAATATGCGCGTGACCGTTGTACTCGCCGACGGTGGTGCGATAGTTCCAGCAACGGTCGCAGCACTCGCCCTCGGCAGCCTCAATGGCAACGGAGAGCTCCTCGCCCTGGGTCAGCTCAACATCGGAGACGATGTAGAACTCGGCCAGGTCGACGGCCTTGTCGCCGGTCAGCAGCGCATACATCTCGGCGGGAACGACCGCCTTGACGCGGACCTGTTGGCTCTTGGTGAAGGTGCCGGCAGAGCGGGCATCCTCAAGGGCCTTGGTCACGGCGCTACGGAGCTCGAGCGAAGCCTCGAGCACGCCCTCGAACTCATTGGCCTCGTCGACCGTGATGGGCGACTTGTACCAATCGAGCAGCGCGGCGTACTTCTGATGATCGACGCAGCCGGCGGGCGCATAGGCCATGGCCTCATCGACGGTGTAGGACAGGATCGGCTGCAGATCGCGCATGAGCATCGAGAAGAGCTCGGCGAGCACGGTCTGGGCGCTGCGGCGCTCGAGCGAGCCGGGCTTTTCGCAGTACAGACGGTCCTTCAGGGCGTCGAGGTACACGTTGGAAAGCTCGGTAACAACAAAGTCGTAGAGCGCACGGTAGGCGCGCGGGAACTCGTAGCTGGCGTAGGCATCGTCGACCTCGGCCTGGACCTGGGTCAGGCGGGCAACCATGAGCTTGTCGAGCGGCAGCAGGTCGGCAAAGGCGACGCCGTCGGTCTCGGGCTCAAACTGACCCTCGAGCTCGGAGAGCAGGAAGCGCAGCGTGTTGCGGAAACGACGGTAGGCATCGGACGTACGGGCAAGAATCTCGTGGTCGATGGACACGTCGGAGCTGGTGTCGACGGAGGCAACCCACAGGCGGATGATGTCGGCACCCATCTCGTCGCAGACCTTATTGGGGTCGATGACGTTGCCGAGCGACTTGGACATCTTGCGGCCCTGGCCGTCGAGGGTGAAGCCCTGCGAGACGACTGCCTTGTACGGAGCGTGGCCGTTGGCACCCACCGAGGTCAGCAGCGAGCTCTGGAACCAACCGCGGTGCTGGTCGGAGCCCTCGAGATACACGTCAGCCGGGTACTCAAGCTCGGGGCGATACTCGCAGACGGCCTTCCAAGACACGCCGGAGTCCCACCACACGTCGAGAATGTCCTTATCGGCCTTGAGGTGATGGCCGCCGCACTTGGGGCAGACGCAAGCCTCGCCCAGGTAGTTCTCGGGAGCGTCGGTGAACCAGGCGTCGGAGCCCTTCTCGCGGAAGAGCTTGATGACGGCGTAGTCCGGCACACTGCACGCCCCGCCGTCTGCGTGCCTCTCCACCACGCAGTAGGAGCCCTTGCCCAGATGCGGGTCCTCCACATACTCGATGCGCTCCAGCTCCGTCACCACCTTGGCCGCATCCACCAGCGCACTGCACCCCTTCTCTGGGGAGGTGGACTTGGAGAGTGCCCAGCGGGATTCCTTTTACTGGGCGCTTTACTGCTCTGACAGCACCATGGAGGCCGTCCGGGCCACGGAGGAGCGCTACCGGGTGAAGTATGAGCTGCGGGACCAGAAGCAGTTCCGTGGGGCTGTCCTGTGACGCCGTCTCTCCGACGGCTGCTACTCCTTCCCCTTTCTTCTCTTCCGGGAGCACATCAAGAACGCCAGCAATCCGCAGCAGTATTCCATGGGCAACGCCTCTCTGCGAGGCAGCGCCAGCCAAGACCATCCATCTGACGGCTCTGGGGACCGGGGTCGCTCAGAGCATCTACGAATAAAATCAAATGCTCCGGGATTTTCTCATCCGGCTGGGCGTCAGCGAGGCACCGCTGCCAAGGATGCCCGCAAAATGGAGCACGCTGTCGGCGCGGCAGACAGAACATCTGGTGTACTTTCTCTGCTTCGTCAAGACCCTCCGCAAGGAGCCGGAGACGACGGAGTCCTGAGCCGCTTCTTGCAAAGTGTAAGGCTTCGGGTATATTTTCTTCTTCCTTTCGTTCCGTTTCTCTGCTATACTGGAGGCATACCAGAAAACACACGGCGGAGGTTCTTCCCTTCTCTGCCGGAAAATCGTAAGGAGGATACCACCATGCGTTATGAAATCAAAGGCACTCCCTTCCCCGTGGTGATCTGTCAGCTGGAAGACGGCGAGCAGATGGTCACGGAGCGTGGCTCCATGGTCTGGATGAGCCCTAATATGGAGATGCAGACCCATGGCGGTGGACTGGGGCGGATGTTCTCCAAAATGTTCTCCGGTGAGAGTATGTTCCAGAACATCTACACCGCTCACGGCGCCGGGATGATCGCCTTCGGCTCCAGCTTCCCCGGCCAGATCAAGGAGATCGCCATCACTCCCGGCCACGATATGATCCTCCAGAAGAGTGCCTTTCTGGCCGCCGTGCCGGGAGTAGAGCTGTCCATCCACTTCAACCAGCGGCTGGGCGCGGGCCTCTTCGGCGGCGAGGGCTTCATCATGCAGCGCCTCAGCGGCAGCGGCATGGCCTTTGCCGAGATCGACGGCACGCTGGTGGAGTACGACCTCCAGCCGGGTCAGCAGATCGTGGTGGACACCGGCAACGTGGCGGGCTTCACCGCCGGGGTGCAGATGGAGATCCGTCAGGTTCCCGGCATGAAGAACAAGCTGTTGGGCGGCGAGGGCCTTTTCAACACCGTCCTCACCGGTCCCGGACGTATCTGGCTGCAGACCATGCCCATCTCCGGCGTGGCCGCCGCCCTGCTGCCCTATATCCCCACCGGCAACAATTAAGCTGTCTGTCAGGCCCGCAGAGTCCTTCTTTGCGGGCTTGGCAAATTTTTTTATTTTTCACGCAATAAAACCGCATCTCCACGCATTACAGGGATGACAGGAGATAAAAGCCTATGACTGCATGGCCCGCCACAACCGAATATGCCGGCAGCAGTGCTCATCTGACGGAGCTGCTGGCCGCCATCGCCGCCGGGCAGCAGGATGCGCTGGCGCAGCTCTACCATCTCACCCGAACGGCGGTGTATGGTCTGTCGCTGTCGTACCTGAAAAACACCCACGACGCACAGGATATCACGCAGGATGTATTCGTTCATGTGTGGGATCACGCCCCGCAGTATCGCCCCACCGGCTCTCCCATGGGCTGGCTGCTGACGGTCTGCCGGAATCTGTGCCTGATGCGCCTGCGGCACACGGAGCGCCACGCCGTTCTCAGCGAGGCAGAATGGGACGCCATTCCCCAGCAGGAGACCGGTCTGACCACAGAGGAGCGAACGCTGCTGCAGCACGTTCTGTCCCGTCTGGGGGAGGAGGAGCGGCGCATCGTACTGCTCCATGCCGTCACCGGGCTAAAGCACCGGGAGATCGCCGCTCTGCTGGAGCTGCCCCTCCCCACCGTCCTGTCGAAGTATCACCGAGCAATCCGAAAAATGCGTGCTGATCTGGAAGGAGATAACGCCCATGACAAATGAAAAGCTGGAACAGTGCCTTGCACAAGCGCTGGAAAAAACAGCCCCCCATGACGTGGACGGCGTTCTCTCCCGCTGTGAGAAGCGGAAAGGAACGGAAATCCCCATGAAAACAAAACCTCACTCCCTGAAAAAATGGATGGCGATGGCGGCCTGTCTGGCCCTTCTGCTGCTGTGCGGCGGCGGACTGTTTCTGCGGCAGGCCAATGCTGTGGCCTCCGTGGTCTCCATCGACGTCAACCCCAGCATCGAGCTGCGGGTCAACCAAAATGAAAAGGTTCTGGCCTGCGTGCCTATGAACGACGACGCCCATGCCATTCTGGCGGATATGGGCGGCGGCGAGGATCTGAAGGGGGCCAAGCTGGATGTGGCAGTGAACGCTATCGTCGGCAGTCTGGTCCGCAACGGCTATCTGGAGAGCATCTCCTCCGCCATCATGATCTCCGTAGAGGATCGGGATCAGAGCCGGGCTCACCGACTGCAGCAGGACCTCTCCGCCGCCGTGGACGGCATCCTGCGGGACAGCGCCTCTCAGGCCTCCGTATTGACCCAGACGGTCACGCAGGACACGTCTCTGGAGAAGCAGGCCAAGGACCACCACATCTCCACCGGCAAGGCGGCGCTGGTGAACCGTATCCTCGCCCTGAACAACAGTCTGTCCTTTGAGGAGCTGTCCAGACTCTCCATCGGTGAGCTGAAGGATCTGGCCGAGACCGGCGCTCCTGCCATGCCCATCGGCATGGAGCGAGCACTGGAGATCGCCCTGCTCACCTGCGGGCAGTCCGCCGACCAGCTGACCAAGCAGGAGGTGGACGCTGAGCTGGACGAGGTTCCCGCCCACTACGAGGTGGAGCTGGAGGACCGCAGCGGTACGGAGTACGAGTATCGCATTGATGCCTATACCGGCGCTGTGCTCACCTCCTATGTGGAGCCGGACGGTCACGACGATGTGGATGACCACGATGACTATGATGATGACCACGACGATGACGACGATGATGCCCAGCCCACCGGCAGTACCCAGCCCACCGGGCAGATCGGCCACGCCGCAGCCAAGGCCGCTGCCCTGACCCACGCCGGTGTGTCAGAGAGCCGGGCCTACGACATGGATGTGGAGCTGGATGACGAGGATGGCCGCTGGGTATACGAGGTGGAATTCAAGGCGGATGGCATGGAGTACGAATATGTCATCGATGCCTATACCGGCGCTGTACTGGAATACGATATGGAGCAGGACGATTGACCCCTTATAACAAAGGAGGCAGGCACTTTCGTGCCTGCCTCCTTTGTCGTTATTCCGATTCCGGCGGCGCTCCGGGGTCTCCCTCCGGCAGCGATGCCCCCTTGTCCTCGTCC
>CAJMRN010000061.1 GCA_905215815.1 uncultured bacterium
CTTCGTTAAACGGGCGCTGGGGTGTCACCCTTACACCAACATTTTCGACGCGATCCTAGGGCCGAGCTCGCCCAATAAGAATCAATGCAAAAGAGCGCCGCTGCACACATCGCAGCGGCGCTCTTTTATATGACGTGGGCATCTAAAATCGAATGCAGGGGCCGACAATACTCACGCAAGATAACTTAAACATAAAAGCCGCGTGGAGGTCGGGTCCCCACGCGGCTATCAGGTTTGGGCTAATTAAGCCCGGAGGTAAACACTAGAAGTGATTAGTGCTCGCGACGCTTGGTCATGTACATGCCCACAGCGACAGCCACGGCGCCGGTAAGGGCAGCAGCGGAGGTCACAACAAAGGTCGGGTCACCAGTGGTAGGAAGGGCAGCGGCGTCCTTCTTGGCCTTAGCCTCGTCCTTCTTGTCAGCAGCAACCTGCTTCTTGCCCTCATCACCCTTCTTCAAAGGATCGGACTTGGGGGTCTTAGCGGTGAAGAAGGCGTAGACAGTGGTGTCCTCGGTGATAGGAGTAGAGAAGTCAAACTTCTTGAAGGACTCCTTGGAAGAAGACCAGCCGACAAAGTTGAAGCCATCAACGGAAGGATCGCTGGGCTGAGCAACAGTCTTGCCGTCCTCGACCTCAACAGTGGTGGTGGAACCATTAACGTAGAAATTGACCTTGTGGGTCTGGACAGCAGGCGTCTCGTTCTTGGTCCACTGGGCGTAGAACGTCACGTGGTCGCCGCCGCCCTGGACGGGCTTGCTGAAGTCGACCGGGTCGGTACCCTTGGAGTCATAGGTCCAGCCGGCGAAGGTGTAGCCCTCGCGGGTCGGGGCCAGGGGCTGGCGGGCGACGCCGTCGCCGTCGGTAACGCCCTGGAGCGTCTCGTTGCCATCAGCGAAAACACCACCGTTGGCGACGTAGAAAACATCCTTCTCATTGTTGGCAAGCTCTGCCCACTGAGCGTAGAACGTAACGTGCTGACCGCCACCCTTGACGGGCTTGGTGAAGTCGACAGGCTCGGTGCCAGCAGCATCGTAAGTCCAACCGGTAAAGGTGTAGCCCTCGCGGGTCGGGGCAAGGGGCTGGCGGGCGACGCCGTTGCTGTCAGTGACACCCTCCATGGCCTCATTGCCATCGGCGAAGGCGCCGCCGTTGGCAAAATAGAGAACCGTCTTCTCGTTGTTCTGCTTCCACTGAGCATAAACAGTCGCGTGACCGCTGCCCGCAACAATAGCCTTCGCGAAGTCTACAGGGTCATTTCCATCGCGATCGTACGACCAACCAAGGAAGTCATAGCCCTCGCGGGTCGGGGCAAGGGGCTGGCGGGCGACGCCGTCGGTATCGGTTACGCCCTGGAGCGTCTCGTTGCCGTCGAAGAACGTGCCGCCGTTGGCAACGTAAAGGATATCGACAGTCTTGTCCTGCTTCGCAGGCGTCCAAGCGGCGAAAAGGGTCACATTTTTGCCGCCACCGACAATCGGCTGGTTGAAGTCAACCTGGTCGGTTCCATCGCTGTGATAATACCAACCGGCAAACACATAGCCGTCACGCGTAGGAGCAAGCGGCTGACGCGCAATACCATTGCTGTCAGTCTGACCCAGCATAAAGTTGTTGCCGTCGGCGAACTGACCGCCATTGGCAGAGTAGGTCACATTAAGCACCTTCGAGGGAGCCTCAGTCCACTTGGCGAACAGAACATAGTTGCTGGCGCCGCCCAGAAGAGGCTGAGATAAATCTACGGCCTGAGTGCAAGCGCTGTCATAATACCAGCCACTAAACACATAGCCATCGCGCACGGGAGACTCCGGCACAGGGCATACGCCCTCGTCGTTAGTCTGCATGGGGGACGTAGTGATGTTTCCGTCCTTGAAAGCGCCGCCGCCGCCATTTGCCGCTACGAAAATAACGGTCTTAACACCAGTAGAGGCTGCAGCAGTAGCCCCCTCGCTCGTGTTCTGAGCAGTCTCCGCCGCGATAGCAGCAACCGGCGTGGAGCCGAGCACCATGCTCAGGCTCAGACCGGCTGTGATAGCAGCGTTAAGCTTCCTATTCATGTGGTCGTCCTTTCCCGACTTGCTTCTTCGCGACCACTTCGCTGAAGAAGACATTTGAATTGCATGATTAATTCAAGCCGAGAAAATCCTAAAAAGGTTGCGCAACCAAGCTATATCTAAGGTTTGAGACTTTTTTGCAAAAAAGTTTGCAAAAAGCTATTGCACCACCCGTACGCTGGGGCAAAGGTCTGCCAACGGGTACTCGTCGCACTTAGGTTTGCGGGCGTCGCGCAAGCTGCACGACGGCCATCAGCACCCGGTCCACTCGCCCAAAACGCGCATGCCCGAACGCCCTCGGCACAAAACAGTCTGAACGGACAGCATCAATTATCAGCTTTCACCTGCGCTACTTTGCAATTATGGCAATTCCTACTTTATAGTTGTGGCAACGTCTACTTTGCAATTATGGTTGTTTTACCTTGGTGCGGCCCCTGCCCTTGCAACCTAGCTCACCCTCACGCTCGGGCAAAGGTCTGCCAGCGGGCACTCGTCGCACTTGGGCTTGCGGGCATCGCAAATCTCGCGGCCGAAGGTGATCCACTGGTGGTTGACCGACTCCCAATACTCGTGCGGCAAGATCTTGAGCAGATCTTGCTCGGTCTTGAGCGGCTCCTTGGCATGCGTCTTGGGGCTCAGCATCAGGCGATGCGCGATGCGGTTGACGTGTGTATCGACCGCGATGCCCTCCACGATGCCAAACCCCACGTTGAGCACGATGTTCGCCGTCTTGCGCCCCACGCCCGGCAGCTTGACGAGCTCCTTCATGTCGGCCGGGACCTCGCCGCCGTAGTCGGCAACGATCATCTGCGCGGCCTCCACGGCGTGCTTGGCTTTACTCTTATAAAAGCCGAGCGACTTAATGGTATCCGCAACATCGGCCACGCTCGCCCCTGCCATGGCCTCGGGCGTGGACCACTGGGCAAACAGCTGGGGTGTCACCTTGTTGACCTGCACGTCGGTCGTCTGTGCCGAGAGCAGCACCGCGATGAGCAGCCTAAAGGGATTCTCGTGGTCCAAAAAGCACTCGACCGGGCCATAGCGACGGTTGAGGCGCTCGCACACCTCAATGGCGCGCTCGCGTTTGGCGGCATTGGTCTCGCGTGGCATAACGACTCCTTGGCTCAACGGCACAACAAACCTATGGGCACGATTGTCCCACGTATGGGGTCGTTACGCCTCTAAAAATGCGCCGGTCTGGCGACTCCACAGGCTTGCATACTCGCCGCCCGCCTCGACCAGCTGCGCATGCGTGCCGTCCTCGACGATCTCGCCGTCAGCCAGCACCACGATACGGTCGAGCGCCGCCACGGTGGACAGGCGATGTGCCACCACGATGGAGGTGCGACCGCGCATCAGGTTCTCGAGCGCCTCCTGCACCAACGCCTCCGACTCGCTATCGAGGGCAGACGTCGCCTCGTCGAGCACCAGAATCGGCGCGTCGGTCAGGATAGCGCGGGCAATGGCCACGCGCTGGCGTTGGCCGCCCGAAAGCTTAACGCCGCGCTCACCCACCATGGTGTCAAAGCCACGGGGCAGGCGGTCGATAAACTCCAGGGCATTGGCCAGACGCGCGGCCTCGCGGATCTGCTCGTCGGTGGCGTCGGGACGGCCGTAGGCGATATTCTCGCGAATGGAGCGATGGAACAGCAGCGCCTCCTGCGGTACGTAGGCAACCTGGCGGCGCAGGCTCTGCTGCGTGCAGCGCGAGACGTCCTGGCCGTCCACGAGCACGCGGCCGCCCTGTACGTCGTCCAGGCGCAGCAACAGCTTGGTAAGCGTCGTCTTGCCCGAGCCCGATTTGCCCACCAGGCCCACGCGCTGGCCCGCCGCCACATGGAGCGTCAGGTCCTCGAACACACTCTCGCCCGCCGCGGCGTCACGGTATGCAAAGCTCAGGTGCTCAAAATCAATCGCGCCCTCACCAACCTTGAGCTCGGGAGCGTTCTCATCGTCTGCCACCAGACGCGGCTCGTCCAGCACGCGTGTCATCTCGGCCGCATCGCCCAGCGCGCGGTTGATGCGCTGCATCATGGAGCTCACGTAATTGAGCCGCATGGTGAGGTTGTACGTGTAGGTAAAGATCATAACGAGCGCACCGGCCGAGATGCCAAACCACGCGTTGCCGCCCGCGACGAACACGCTCACCACGGCCATGGTGATGACGATAAGGCCCGAGGTCGTAAAGTTGCGCTGCATCATGGCGTGCATCGATACCGTCTCGGCGTCGCGCGCGGCACGGTCGGCGGTATCGAATAGGTCGCGCTCAAAGTCCTCGCGCCCGCAGGTCTTGACGGCCAGGATATTCGTGACCGCGTCGGACAGCACGCCCGACAGCTTGTTCTGCGCGGCGGACGTCGCGGCCGAAAGCGGCATGATGCGCTTGTACATAAGCCAGACAAACGCGATGTAGACGACCATAATGCCCACCAGGATCACGGTAAACGTCGGCACCACCGGAGCGAGCGCCGCCACCGTGCAGACAACCGAGGTGATGGTAGGAATGAGCGAATACACCGTTACGTCCACCAGCCCCGTGTAGCCGCTCATAAAACGGCTCGTCTGACTCACGAGCGATCCGCCAAAACGGCTGGTGTGGAATGTCATGGATTGATTGGAGAGTGTGTCGAAGCACAGGCGCGCCAAGTGATAGTTGCCCGCAATCTCGAGCTTGTAGACGGTGTAGTCCTGCAGCTTGGAGAGGATTTGGCCCACTAGGTTAACGAGCACGAGCGCCAGAATGTAGGGACCAAAGACCTCAAACACCCGGTCGCCCGCCACGGGGCCGGCCTGGACGCGGTCGACGATAAGGGCCATCACGTAGGTGTTGGCAAACGTGAGCAAAAAGATGTAGCCCGCCGACGAGAACACCGAGAGAAAGACGATCAGCGGCTGCGTGCGCGTGACATCCCAAAAACGCTGCAGCGTGCGGCGCACGGTGGAGCGTTTGAGCGGACTGGTGCTTCTCTGAGACATGGACTTCCTTTCGCGTCTGATAGGGCGAAACGCCATTGTTGCACATTAAAGCGCACTTCAGGCAAGCACGATGCGAAAAGCCCCCGCGCCGTGCTTGCGCAGGCGCCCCGCCGTCAGATGCAGCTAGTCCTCGTCTTTTTGGTCTGCGAGCAGGCTCGCAGACGTGAGCCCCAAGATCTCGTCGGCCTCCCGCGCGTCTTCCAGCGCGTCGATATCCTTGAGCTTGCGCTCCATAACGTTGGTGCGCGTGGTGATGATGCCCTCGACCGTTTTACCCGCGGTCTCGATCTGCTGCTGGGCGCGGCGCAGCGCCGTCTGATAGCGCGGCAGTTCGGCCTTGACGGCAGAGAGTACACGCAGCACGTCGTCGGTGCGCTTTTGTAGCCTAAACGTCTGGTAGCTCATCTGCAGGCTGTTGAGGATGGCCGCCATGGTGCTGGGGCCGGCAACGTTGACGTGATAGTCGCGGCCCAGGGTCTCGATAAGCCCGGGGCGGCTGACGACCTCGGCGTACAGGCCCTCAAAAGGCACGAACATAATGCCAAAATTGGTGGTCGCGGGCACGCTCAGGTACTTTTCGCAGATGTCCTTGGCCTCGCGCTTCACCATGGCGTCGAGTGTCTTGCGCGCGGTGGCCACCGCCTCGGCATCACCCGACTCTTGCGCGTCGAGCAGATGCTCGTACGCGTCGCCCGGGAATTTGGAGTCAATCGGCAGCAGCACGGGATCGCCCTCGTCTACCGGCAGCTTGACGGCAAACTCAACGCGCTCCGAGGCGCCAGGCTTGGTGGCGACGTTTTCCAGATACTGGTCGGGCGTAAGGATGTCCGCCAGGATTGCACCCAACTGCACCTCGCCCAAAATGCCACGCGCCTTGACGTTGCCCAGCACGCGCTTAAGGTCGCCCACGCCGGTGGCAATGGACTGCATATCGCCCAAACCCTTGTACACAGCCTCGAGCTGGTCGCTCACCTGCTTAAACGATGCAGACAGGCGATCGTTGAGCGTACGGGAGAGTTTCTCGTCCACCGTCGCGCGCATCTGATCGAGCTGCACGTTGTTGTCCTTGCGGATGGCGCCCAGCTGGGCATCGACCGTCTCGCGCACCTTGTCCAGGCGGTGCTCGATGCCTTCGCGGTTGGCGCCGAGCTGTTGGGCCGTCTCGCGGCGCAGGTCATCCATACGGTCACCAGCCTGCGTGAACTCACGCGCGATGGTCAGGTAGCGCTGCTGCTCCACGGCCGCATCGGTTGTCTGCTGCTGCGCGATGGCATTTGCCGTGCGGCGGGTTTCGGCCAGCGCGACGTTGAGGGTGTCGAGCGCGTTGTTGGCCTGCTCGAGCGCAGCCAGCATCTCTGCCCCGCTATCGCCGCGCTCCCTCAGCTCGGCGCGAAGGCCCTTGAGCTGCAGGGCACAAGCCACAGCAACCCCCACCGCCACCAAGGCGATCACAACAAGCACGATATCAATAGCAGACATAGTCTCCGCCCAACAAACCCAATCGATCATCAATCAAAACCGCGATCAATCTTACCCCGCCACGCGCACTGGGCGCCCGGCCCCTTCTTTGGCGCCCCTCTCCTCCGCATATTCCATAATGCGGCGCGCCGTCTCCCTGCTCACCTTTGAGTCATCACCGGCTAAGTATGCGTACACGTTTCCCTTATTCAGATTCAAATCGCGGCAGAGACCGTAGCGCGTTACGCCCGATTCCCCTAGCGCTCCCAACGTTCTTTTTCGCATCAGGGCGTTGATCCTCCTGTCCGCCACTGGCTTTTCCTTCACCGCTCTATACGCACGCCAAACGTTGGCATAACGGTTGGGGAGTTTGTCCTCGGCGCATAGAGATGCCAGGCTACCCGTTTGGGCGTACAAGGACAAAACGTCTCGGTAACCCTCTTCCATCCACGAGCCCTCGGATAAGCCCAGGACGTATTCGGCTTTACCCTGCGCCAAAGCGAGCAAAAACAGGGGCTCCGCCACGCGCGGCGCAACCGTCGTCGCCTGCTCAACCAGTTTTCTAAAACTGAGCGACTGCTGTCCGGATAGCTCTCGGCAATAGCCTTTTAAGAATCCCTCAAAGGTCAGATTCAACCGAGCACCTCCGTTCATTTGCTATTATTATTCATCTTCAATAATACTATTCAGTCGCATGACAGGACCCACAGGATGCAAGGATTCTACTCATGGCGATAATCCCTACACCCTAGAAGTCCTAATGTGACAAACGCTAACTCTCCCAGCCGGCGCGGATGGTTGTTGCGACATCGCCCAGGCGCTGGCCGAGAGCTGCCAAGTGCTCAAGCACCTCGCTGGGCGAGGCGCCGTTGAGAATGCATGTGAGGGCATATGAGGCCAAGAAGATTGCCGCGAGCCCCAACGGGATTAGCACGATCATCGCCAGCGTACGCAGGCGCTGGGCCCAGCGACGGCGACGCGCACGACGTTTATCGAACGCAAGCTCCTGAGCATATGAATCCTGCTGTACGGAATAGGCCTCTGGGACCGCCCCGCCCGCAGGTGCGGCGTTTTGCGCAGGAGGCTGGACGGCCACCCCCTGCATTTGCATCTCCATAAGCCGTTGCTGCTGGCGCAACATGCGCTCGGCTTGTTGCTGCGGGGTCTCAAGAAACAGATCCATGTTGGCCTCCTCAATCGGAGCATTCGACGCTTACGCTCAGCATCCCGCACCGCCAAGGCCACGGCAACGAAATCCGTAGCAATAACCGCAAAGATTCTTTGGTCAGAAAACTGTCGAAAAGCCCAACAACTCCCCTACCAGCACTTTCTTTGAGCTTTTTTCGCCAGCAATCTTTTGCCCTTCCACCCTTGCGCCAACCGACCAAAACCCAACCAAAAGCTTGACGGAAATTGTGAAGACCGGGACCCCACACAAAAAGTGCCGCCCCAAGGGGGCGGCACACAAACCAATCTATTAGCCAAAACTCGTTGGCAAGCCCGCGTCGTCAGACCCGCGGCGCATGCCTTTGCCTCGCGCGACTCTGCGAAGCCGTGAGCGAGAGGGAAAGGGATGCGCCGCGGGTCTGACGCCCGGAGCGGTGAAACCAGCAGTTGCCCTGCGCTCCGTGGTCGGTGAGGACAGACTACATGCCCGCGAGACCTCGCGCGGCGGTGGCGCACATAAACGCCAAGACTAGAATCACGAGCGAACCCGCGATGTCTGCCAGCACGCCCATTGCACGGCGCTCAAACAGCCAGCTCTCAAAGTGCGGGGCAACGTTGCGCCAAACACGCCACAGCAAGATACCCATGCCGATGACGCCGGGAATATTGAGCAGCAAGATCTCGGAGCACAAAAGGCCAATCAGGTTTCCGGCGGCAAAGCCCGCATCGCCCTCGCAGTATTTGCGATAAATCATGTACAGCATGTACGCCACAAACGGCTGCAGACACGCAGAGATAAACGCAACCACCATCGAGGGATCCTGAGAAAAGACATCGGTGAGCTTATCCACACTCGTGGCATCCTTAGAGGCCAGGAACAGGCCAATGACCACCACAGGCACCACACCCAAGATGACCTCGACCATCGTAAACAGCTTGGCAGTTAGGTCCTCACTCGCCGAATTCAAATGGGGCGCCCACTCAGGATGAGCGTGCGCACCGACCTTCTTGTCCTTCTCGGCACGATCGGCCTTTTTACCCTCAGGAACCCGACGACCAGGATCCTTGCGAGTTCCCGCCGCAGCAACCCGAGCCCGAGACTTCTTACCCATAAAAAACACCCCATCAGGTAGTAGATAAACTAAAAGCCGCTACCCAGTGTACCCCACCCATGAACGGTGCCGTCCCAACCAGTCCCCCTACAAAAACGTGCCGCCCCAAAAGGGGCGGCACACAAACTTCTAATCAGCTTTTCAGTAACGAGCACGCGACGACCCAACGCCGGGGCGCGGGGCGGGGAGATGCCTTTCCCTCGCGCGACCCTGCGAAGCCGTGAGCGAGGAGGGAAGGTAGTCCGGCCCTCCCGGCCCAGCTCACGCTAGCACCACGCGCTAGTAGTTCACCACCTGCTCCTCAAAGTACGCCTTCGGGTGGTTGCACACCGGGCACACCTCGGGCGCCTCGGCACCAACATGCAGGTGCCCGCAGTTCAGACACTTCCACACCTTTACGCCCTCGCGCTCAAACACCTCGCCCGATTCAATGCGCTCGACGAGCTTGTTGTAGCGCTCCTCGTGGGCCTTCTCGACAGCGGCGACACCACGGAACTTCTCGGCGATCTCGGCAAAGCCCTCCTCCTCGGCGGTCTTGGCAAACTCGTCATACATCGTGGTCCACTCGTAGTTCTCGCCCGCGGCGGCGTCGCGCAGGTTGTCCAGAGTGCCCGGAACGGCGCCATCGTGCAGATACTTAAACCACAGCTTGGCATGCTCGGACTCGTTGCCCGCCGTCTCGGCAAAGATATTCGAGATCTGAACGTAGCCGTCCTTTTTGGCCTTGGATGCATAGTAGCGATACTTGGTGTGTGCCTGGGACTCACCGGCAAAAGCAGTCTCGAGGTTCTTCTTGGTCTGAGAGTTCTCAAAATCCATAGGTGTACTTCCCTTCAACACATGCCGCCCATAGGCTTTGAGCGGCCTTGTCTTTAGGATGCCCTCATGCCGAGAATCTAAACCTTACAATCCTGTTTTTCAGATTCGGGTGGGCTACACGCTTAGCCAGCGGTCACCCTCCACGCGGCAAAAGCCCTCACGCTCCAAGTCGGTCAAAATGCCTGCGACAAGATCGCGCTCGACCGGCTCGCGGCCTGCTGCCGCCTCCATTTCGTTGACACCCGCCACGGCCTCGGCGAGTGTGATGCCCGCCGGCCGCCCATCGCGCGCAGCCAGCAGCATGCGCACAATATGGGCGCGCTTTTGACGGCGCGAGCCCTCAAACTTGGATTGACGGCTATAGCTCGCCGAGCGCCTGGACGGATTGGGCAGCGTCTTTTTAAGATACGCGCCGTAATCCAGCAACGCGTAATACCACGCGCGCGGCGTGTCGGCATCGTCTTGAGGCACGGCAAAGGGCGCAATCTCATCCGCCACCGCACCGGGGGCCGCCGGACAGGCAGCTTGAATCAGCGGCACCAGCACGCGATCGGGAACGGCCGGCACATCGGGAAAGAAATGATGCAAAAAGACCGTGCGCACGTTGGTCTCCAGATACACGCCCGGAAGATCGAATGCAAACGAACGGATGCCCTGCGCCGTTGCCGGGCCAATGCCGGGCAACGCGACCAGATCGTGCATCTCACGCGGAAACTCCCCATCCCAGTCCTCCACAACGCACTGTGCAGCCCTGTGAAGCGCCAGGGCGCGGCGATTGTAGCCCATCCCCTGCCACGCATCCAAGACATCGGAAGGGGCGGCCTGAGCAAGCGCCCGGACAGTCGGAAAGCGATCGAGCCACGCCGGCATGCGCGCCTCCACGCGCGGCACCTGCGTCTGCTGCAGCATGACCTCGGAAAGCCAGATGATATACGGGTCGCGCGTGCGGCGCCACGGAAGGTCGCGATAACGCAGGACCCCTTCCGAACGAATCATCGAACGAAAGGGGTCCTGAATCATGACAATGCTCCTTATGCGGCGCTATTCCTCCCGGCAAGCATACGCGCAAGCGGCGTACTCGGGAAACGCATCGCGGTCGGCGAACTTGGGATCGACAGCCGGAAACTGGCGATGGGCGACGATATCGCCGAGCGAAACGGAATCGAGATAGTCGCGCATCAGCGCCTGGGCTCCGGCCCACAGGGGATGATAGCAGCACGTGCCCATGCGCGCACAGTCGCCATCGGGCGCGGTGCAATCATTCATAACCATGGGGCCCTGAACGGCCTCTACGACCTGACGGATCGTGACATCGTCGGGGCTCACCTTAAGGCGCATGCCGCCATGAACACCACGCAGGCTCTCCACAATGCCGGCCTGAACCAAGCCGTGCTGAATCGAACGGGCAAACGAATACGGAACATTGACCTCTTCGGCAGCAGTGCGAACAGAAAGCAACCGCTCCGGCTCCTCGGCAAGCATCGCAAGCATGCGAAGGGCATAATCAGTCTTCCTCGATATGTCCATGTTTCCCCTTTCAAGGAATACGAACAGCTCGAACGAGCTCCGGGGCCGAGCTTGTGTCGAGACGCCAAATGACCGCCTGAACAACCAAATTATAAAATGGGTGTTCACTGAATGCCGCACTTGAAGACTAGCTGAATCAGGTACGGCCTAAAGTGCAATTTAGTATAACCGAACCCCCTGCTTCATTGAACAGATATTGCGCAACAAACCCCCTGTTTGAACACATATATCAGTAGAGGCCGGCTCGCTCGTTGCAAATGCGGTGATTTGGATAAAGAGGCATATAAGATCGAGGGCCTATTAAACGCAAAAAGCCACGTCCGAAGACGTGGCTTTAATTGCGTTGGCGGGAAGTACGGGGCTCGAACCCGCGACCTCCGACGTGACAGGCCGGCGCTCTAACCAAACTGAGCTAACTCCCCAGGCAGTCGTTCGCGTTTGTTTCCGCTCGCGTGCGCTGCGGGGATTAGTATACACAGAAGTCTGTCCGCCGCGCAACAACTTTTTTGAAAAATTTTTTCGGTCCCTCCGGGAGGGTCTCCGGGGCCGAGGGCGGGGGTTAAGTTTGCTGCTCTACAGTCCTGCGCAAGACGGAAAGCACATTAAGTGCTTTC
>CAJMRN010000062.1 GCA_905215815.1 uncultured bacterium
CTTCGCCGGGCACGGTGTCGCGCCTGGGGTAGGCGCTGCTGCCCTCGCGGCCGACCATCATTTCCACGATCCGGTCGGGCGAGACCTCGCCGACGTTGACCGTCCCGATGATCCTGCCGTCGCGCATGACGGTGGCCGTCTCGCAGATCTCGAAAATTTCCTCCATCCGGTGGGAGATATAAATAACCGCAATGCCCCGTTTTTTCAGGTCGCGGATGATGTCAAACAAAGCGTTCAGTTCTTTTTTGGTCAGCGTGGCCGAGGGCTCGTCCATCAGGATGATCCGGCAGTCGCGGCTGAGCGCCTTGGCGATCTCCACCATCTGCTTGCCGGCCACGGTCAAGGACCCGACCTCGGTTCTGGGGTCCGCATCAAAGCCGATGCGGTCGAGCAGCTCCTTCGCCTTCCGGTTGATCTCCTTCCAGTTGACCCGCTTGAGGCCCTTCGAGAGCCGGCCGGCGAAAATGTTCTCCGCAATGGAAAGCTGATCCACCAGATTGAGCTCCTGGAAAATGATGCTGATGCCATGGGCGGCTGCAACCAGCGGATCGGTGATATCGACTTCCTTCCCGTCGATGAGGATCTGTCCTTCGTCTTTCTTGTAGTTGCCGTTGAGGATCTTCATGAGCGTCGATTTGCCCGCGCCGTTTTCCCCGACCAGAGCCCGCACCTCGCCTTCGGCGACGGAGAAGCCCACGTCGTCGAGCGCCTTGACGCCCGGGAACGACTTGCTGATATGACGCATTTCAAAAAAAGCATTGTTCACTGCATTGTCTCCTTTTTTATAGCAGCCGGGTGTTGTCCACCCGGCTGCTGCTGCATCTGAATGACGGTCGTATCCGAAAGGAAACTGCGGCTTAGTCGTGCGCTGCAGTGTCGGCGTTTTCGGCGGTGACGAGCTCCATGCCCAGCCACTGGACGCGCTCGACGGTCTCGCCGTCGCTGACGGCCTTGATGGTATCCATCGCGTCACGGGCAAAGAAGCCTGCGGGATAGGTGATGGTGAAGGCGAACTTGCCTTCCTTCAGATAGGGGATGGACCACTCATAGAAGCCCTGGGAAGCGATGATGATCTGATCCTGCTTGCCGGCGGCCTCGATGGCGTTCCAGACACCCTTGGACATGCCGTCGTCCTGGACGAGGAATGCCTTCAGGTCGGGGTTGGCGGTGATGATGTCTTCCGCGGCAGCCTGGGCCTTCTGGGTATCCCAGTCGCAGTACTGCGTGGCGACGATCTCGATGTCGGGGTACTTGGCCAGCTCTTCTTCGAAGCCGGCGGTACGCTGCTGGGCGTTGTCAGCACCGGTCAGGCCGGCGATGAGGCTGTGGCTTTGCGAAGTGGGGATGCCAAAACGCGACGCTGTGGCGCCGTAGACGACGATGGAGAACAGCGCCGCGCATAGGCAGGCGAGCGCCATGGTGCTGTTTCCGCCAAAGTCGACGATATGTGAGATGGTGTTGGCGACGCTCGCGTTAAAGTGCGTCATGATGAGCACGCCGAGGAAGTTGAATGCGGCGCTCATGAGAATGGCGGCACGGGCGGGCATGCAACGCGTAGTGACGCAGGTCGCGATGGCGTTGGGCGCGTCGGTCCATCCATTGACGAAGATGGCGCCCAACGCGAGGATCACGGTGACGGCAAGGACTGGGTTCGACACAATTTGGCCGAGGAAGGTTGAGAACGTTACGTCCATATATGGGCTTTCTCGAAGTTTGCAGACACGTTACAAAAACATGATAAATCGTATCACCTCCTGCGGGTCTCTTTACCGAGTTCTGATGGGAGAAGTGAACTTTTTGGCACTAAAATTGAATATTAGCCCTGTTGACCGCGGGTGTTCTTTTTGCTAACACGCCATGCGGACATGCGCGCGCGTCCCAACATCCCAAAATCACAGTCTGTTCGCTTTACAATATGCAAACATGCGTTCGATAATAGGGGACATGGAATATCGACAGACAGACGGCAAAACTCGGCGCGTGCACAAGCAGTATGTGGACGTCGTGGCCCGCATCCTCGCGGGCGGACAAGTCGTGCCGGTTACCGTCTGCTGGGTCGACGGCCGCTGTTTTACGATTGACGAGATTGTCTCGTCCACCGGTTTTGGCCTAACGGTTCACGGCATTCGTACGGCGACCTATAAGGTTCGTTTTGGCGGGCATGCGACCGAACTGTATCTGGAAGAACAGGCGCGCGAGCGACCGGATGGCTCGCAGGCTCATCTGATGCGTTGGTGGGTGTGGGCATTCGACCGTACACTTGAGAGTGAACGCCGCAGGTAAGAGTGCGCGGCATTCGGGTACAATGGCAGGAATCTTGTCATCTGCTGTGCCGTCTTTCACGGCACTTTTTGAAAGGACGAAGTATGAACGATATCCAGGGCTATCAGAACGGCCCCATCGAAACCGGCGCAAGCCGTGCCAAGGAGATGTCGCCGCGCGCGTACAACCTTGTCATGTCTGCCCTGATCTTTTTGGGCTTTTGCGCCATGGGCGTCGGTGCTTACTTTACGAGCACCATGTCGTTTGCGCGCATGATGATGAGCGGCGCCGCTTTGCCGCTGGTCTTTGGCTCATTTATTTTGACCATCGTCGGCATGGTCATGATGTCGGCCGCTGCCAGCAAACAGTCCGTGGGCCTGTCACTCGTGGGCTACGTGGTCTTTGCGAGCACCTTTGGCCTGACGGCGTCGTTTGGTCTTGCCAACTACGACCTGCCTACCATTAACACCGCCTTTATCGCCACCGCTGCTATCACCTTTGTCTTTGGTGCGCTGGGCGTGACCTTCCCCAAGTTCTTCCAGCGTGTGTATGGCATTGGTTTTGGCATCCTGCTTGCCACGATTCTGGTCGAGATCGTGCTGATGTTTATGGGCGTTTCGCAGTCCATCACCGACCTGATCGTGATTGTGGTGTTCGCCGGCTTCATCGGCTACGACACCTATGTGGCAACGACGGTGCCGCCCACGCTGCCCAACGCCGTGCTTATGGCATCCAACCTGTTCGTGGACATCATCAACGTGTTCCTGCGCATTCTGAACATCCTTGGTCGTCGCGACTAGTGCCAAATTGCAGCGGTGCTTGCCGTGCGCGCAACTCGATACGAAAGGCGGTCCTTCGGGGCCGTCTTTTTTGTGTGCGGCGGGGTATCATGGATGGGAAAAGCCGATAGCGGCAGAGACCGAGAAAGGTGACCACTTATGGCAGACGTCGACAACAGGAACCGTAACCGCAGGTCTAATCGCGCGGGACAGCCCAATCCCAAGCGCGAGGCGCGTGCCAAGGCCGCCGAGCGTCACGTGGCGACTGTGTCCGAAGCGTGCGCCAAGGATATTGAGCGCTCGCTTGCCGGCGTGCGTGAGTTCGATGGCATGCCTGCTGGATTTGTCGCGGCGATGAAGGCCAAGGCCCAAGCGGCTGCGGCTGCCGAGGAGCCGGTTGCCGAGGTTGTGGAGGCTGACGCTGCCGAGGTTGAGACTGCCGAGGTGGAGGCCGCTGAGGTGGAGACTGCGGTCGAGTCCGAGGTGGCACCCGAGTTCACCGAGTCGGCCGACGAGGCTGAGTCCGCGCCCGCGGAGGAGGCTGCTCCGGTCCTGCCCGAGGTCACTGTGCTTGATGCCTCCGCCACGCAGGCAATCCTCGATAACGGCCGCGGCTATGCGCAGTTCTGCGATATGGCCGTGCTTGCCTTTGCCTCGTTTACCAATCCGGGCGGCGGCTATATCCAGGGCTACCTGGGCCAGGAGGCGACGCTCTGCGCCGATTCGTACTTGTACAACGTGCTCGACAAGCAGCGCAAGTGGTACGGCGAGAACCGTCGCCGCAACATCAACTGCGAGCTGTACCGCAATCGTGCGCTGGTGGTGCCCGCCGTGCGCTTCGATCGCAACCACGTGCACGCATACGCCGATGTAATCGTTGCCGCCGCACCCAACGTCAGGCGTGCCTGCCAGGAGTACCGCGTGAGCGACGACGCCCTGTTGGATGCCCTGCGCGACCGTATCCGCTTTGTCCTTGCCGTCTGCGATGAGCTGGGTCGCGAGAAGCTCGTACTGGGTGCTTGGGGCTGCGACAACAACGGCTTTGACGCCGAGGCCGTGGCAGAGCTCTTCCGCGAGGAGCTCGCATCGGGTGACTTTAAGGTCAAGCAGGTGTTCTTTGCCGTGCCCTCTACGCGCTGGGATGAGGATTTTGCCAAGTTCGAGCACGTGCTGGCAAGCTTCCCCGAGCGCAACGAGGAGTCCTATGCCCAGGTTGCCGCACGCGCTGCGGCTGCTCGCGCCGCCGAGCAGGCCCAGGCTGCCGCCGAGGACGATGAGGACGATGACGATTGGCGCAAGTACCTGTAATCGGTACGTGCCGACAGATAGGTCGAGCCGGCGGGAGGGCTGCTCCCGTCGGCTTTTTACTAAAGGAAGGGCTTACGATGAAAAACGTTCTGTGCTTTGGTGACAGCAATACCTATGGCTATGATCCGGCTGGTATGCGCGATGGCACCGCGGTGCGCTATGCGCAGGATGTGCGCTGGTGCGGCGTGGCGCAGCGTGACCTGGGCGAGGGCTGGCATGTGATTGAGGAGGGGCTCAACGGCCGCACGACGGTGCGCGACGATATGTGCCATCTGGACACTAACCTCAACGGCATTCGCGCGCTTCCGATGCTGCTCGAGGCCCATAAGCCGCTGGACGCCATTGTGATCATGCTGGGCACCAACGACTGTAAGACGGTCTTTAACGTGACAGCTTCCGATATCGCCCGTGGCGCCATGGCACTGATTCGCGCCGTCCGCGCGTTTCCGTGGACCGACGCTGCGCCTTGTCCGCACATTCTGCTGATGGCTCCTATCAAGATCAAGCCGCAGATCGCCGATGTGTATATGACCGACTTTGACGAGCATTCCGTTGAGGCATCTGAACATTTTGGCGAGTACTATGCGCACGTGGCCGAGCAGTTTGGCTGCGACTTTTTGAATGCCGCCGAGTTTGCCGAGCCGGGCGATATCGACTATCTGCATATGATGCCCGAAAGCCATGAGAGCTTGGGTCACGCCGTGGCGGCCAAGCTCAAAGAGATGCTCGGTGAGTAGCACGGCCCAAAGCAGTACAAAAGTTCCCCTTGCGGCGGCTTGTTTCGTTGGTTTGTCTTGATCTGTAACAGCTGTAAGGCCGAAAACGGGTTAGATGTTACAGATTGAGATTATTTAGGTCGATATCGGTCGTTTGTCTCGATCTGTAACATCTAGGGTCGATTTTGCCGAGTTACTGTTACAGATCGAGATTATCTTCTCAGCGGAATTTGAATGTCTCAATCTGTAACAGGTGGGCCGAAAAATGGACTCTAACTGTTACGGATCGAGATGTTTGTGGGAACCACCACAAAGGCGCCTGTCCCCTTTGTGGTGGTTTGGGACGGGGCTTAGTACTGCCACATGTGATTGACGGGGCCGGAGCCTTTGCCCATGTCAAAGCCGGCGGCGAGAGCACCCGTTAGGTAGGCCTTGCCGGCGTTGACGGCATCGGCAAGATCCATGCCTTGGGCCAGCGCGCAGGCGATGGCGGACGAAAGCGTACAGCCGGTGCCATGTGTGTTGCCGGTCTCGATGCGCTTGTGGCGGAACCACGTGGTGAGCGGATCGCCCAGATGGTTGCCCTCGTCATCGAGCGGCGCGGGCTCTGCTAGCACATCGTTGGCCTCGTTGACAAAATGCCCGCCCTTAACAAGGGACGCGCATCCAAAGCGGCGGGTGAGGAGCATGGCGGCATTTTGCTGCGTGCGCTCGGAATCGACCTCGTAGTCGAGCAGCGCCATAGCCTCGGGAATGTTGGGCGTGATGACGGTCGCCAGCGGGAACAGGCGGCGTGTAAGCGCTTCGGCGGCGTCCTCTGCGATGAGGCGAGCGCCCGAGGTGGCGACCATGACGGGGTCGACGACGATATTTTGTGCGTCCCAGGCACTCAGGCAGTCGGCGATAACCTCGATAATCTCGGCAGAAGAAACCATGCCGATTTTGACGGCGCTGGGTCGGATATCGTCAAAAACGGCATCGATCTGCGCCGCGACAATATCCGGGGAGATGTTCTGCACGGCGGTGACGCCTAGGGTGTTTTGTGCGGTTATGGCTGTGATGGCCGTCTCGGCATACAGGCGGTGCGCCGTGATGGTCTTGATGTCGGCCTGAATGCCGGCACCACCGCTGGAATCGGATCCTGCGATGGATAGAACGGCGGGTACCTTACTGCGATCCATGTTCGCTCCCTTGTTCGGTCGGATTCAAATGGGTCTTCTGCCTGCATTATAAAGTTGCCCGGGCCGGCTGTATGCCGATCCCGGGCGGGCGGTGCAATCTTTACGTAAATGTAAGAAAATGTTCACATGTCAACAATTGACGAGCACCTTGTGACCGATTGTGGCTCCGGAGACGCGTTAATCCTCCATGCCGAGGTCGATCGTCGTTCCTTCGAACACCTTGTTAACGGTGCGGACGGCGCACATCTTGCCACACATGGTGCAAGTGCCCTCGGTGGCGGCGGGGGACTCCTCGTAGCGCTTCTTGCCCGTAACCGGGTCGAGCGCGCACTTCCACATGGCGTCCCAGTCGAGCTTGCGGCGTGCCTGACCCATCTTGTCGTCTATGTCGCGGGCGTGGGGCACCTTCTTGGCGATGTCGGCGGCGTGTGCGGCGATCTTGGTGGCCATGAGGCCGTCGAGCACATCCTGGGCGTTAGGCAGGCATAGGTGCTCGGCCGGCGTCACGTAGCACAGGAAGTCGGCGCCAGAGCTGGCGGAGATAGCGCCGCCGATGGCTGCGGTGATGTGGTCGTAGCCCACGCCGATATCGGTCACCAGCGGCCCGAGCACATAGAACGGGGCGTTGTGGCACAGGCGCTTCTGCAGTTTCATGTTGGCGGCGATCTCGTCGAGCGCCATGTGACCCGGGCCCTCGACCATGACCTGGACGCCGGCGGCCCAAGCGCGCTTGCACAGCTTGCCCAGCTCGATCATCTCGGCGGTCTCGGTGGCGTCGTTGGAGTCGTAGAGGCAGCCCGGGCGGCAGGAGTCGCCGAGCGAAATCGTCACGTCGTACTCGTGGCAGATCTCGAGCACCTCGTCGTAGAACTCGTAGAAGGGGTTCTCATTGCCGGTGACCTCCATCCAGCCAAACAGCAGCGAGCCGCCGCGGCTGACGATGTTCATCAGGCGACCGGTCTCCTTAAAGGTCTTGGTGACCGACTTGTTGATGCCGCAGTGAATGGTCATAAAGTCCACGCCGTCCTCGGCGTGCGCGCGCACGACCTCGAACAGGTCGTCCTTGGTGAGCTTGACCAGCGGCTTTTCCATGTAGCCGATGGCGTCGTACATGGGGACGGTGCCCACCATAAGCGGCGTCTCGTCGATGAGCTGCTGGCGGAACTGGCGCGTCTTGCCCGAGTTGGAGAGGTCCATGATGGCGTCGGCGCCAAAGTCCTCAGCGATCTTGACCTTCTTCCATTCCTCGGCGGCATCGGCCTTGTCGCCCGAGATGCCCAAGTTCACGTTGACCTTGGTGGACAGGCCCTCGCCGACACCAAAGGCGCGCATGCCCTTTTTGATATGCACGATGTTGGCGGGAATGGCGATGCGGCCGTCTGCCACGCGCTCGCGGATGTACTCGGCGTCGCGATGCTCTCGCTCGGCGACCTCTTTCATCTGAGGTGTGATCTGCCCAGCGCGGGCGAAGTCGATTTGCGTGACGAGCTTGGGCTCGGTCTGTGTGCTCATTGGCACGGCTCCCTTCGTTGGCATTACCCATATCAGGTTTGCGGGTCAGGGCGGGCGCGCCCAGTCTCAGCCTGCCGTCTTGTCCTGCAAGCTCCCCGTTTATGTGGTGGGCTCAAGTATAGCTCGAATGGGTACGATTGACGCGATGAGCATGCCCGTGGGGAGGCGAACATGGAAGACAAGCATCTATATCGAGAGGCGCAATGGGATGTATCGGCCGAGGAAAGCCGTGCGCACCATGGCCTTGTCGCGATTGGTTTTGCGGTGCTTGCCGTGCTGGTAATTGCCTGCTGTATCTGGACGTTTGGCGGTCGCGGCGGCGCTGCATGGGAGTTCGAGGCTGATGATAGCCTACCGATTATGACGGTGAGGAGTACTGGCGGTAATGCCAATACGCTCGCCGTTCCGGGCGATTATTGGTACCCGCGCGATGAGTTTGTGCAGTTGCAGCTGAGTGGTGGGTCCATTCCAGGTGAAGAAATCGAACGTGTGACGTTTGACGCGGCGCTCAAAACGCTGACGGTGAAGCTCAAAGATCAAGGGGGTGTGCCCACGACGATGGACATCGCCCTGACGGAATGGCGTCTTGAGCCTCCGTCGGGTGTTGCGGTTTCCGAGGCTGAGCACGTCAAGATTGTCTATCAGGACGGTTCGACAAACGGGATTGCAAAGGCCGACGGTCTAGCAGAATAGGTGTCGAGCCTAGCCAGCCAATTCATAAAAGTTGCGGTGGAATAGTTCCTGATTGTGCGATAAAAGGCTCAAATAGGAACTATTCCACCGCAAGTTATATAGAGAAGGCTGAGCGGGTCAGTTTTGGGTGGCGGGTCTAGAGCATCTGTTCGTTGATGAACACGAGGGTGCCTGGGTATGAGATCTCGGGGGCGTGGCGATAGCCGATGTTGAACTCGGTGAGACGGCCGGCGTCCTCGAGTCCGTTTGCTGCCATCCAACGCACCATGGAGCCGCGCGCCTTTTTGCTGGCGGTCGAGCGCTGGATGGGCTTGCCGTTGCGGATGCCTTCACCAAAGAGGCACGTGACGACTGTGGTGTCGCCCGCGAGGTGGGGCAGAACGGCTTTGGCGTATTCCGCGCTGGCGAGGTTGACGATCGTAGCGTTGGAGCCCGCCGGAGCGATGACCCGTGCGAGCTTGTCGCCCCAAAACGCGTAGAGGTCTCGGGCATCGTCGACGGCAAGCTTCGCGCCCATCTCCAGCCGATACGGTTCAACGGCATGAAAGGGGCGTACGCATCCGTAAAGGCCCGAGAGGATCCACAGATGGTCTTGCAGCCATGCGAGCTGCGCGGAATCCATCACCTCGGGCGCCATGCTCTGGTATTGAATGCCGTGATAGGACATGACGGCAGGGGAGAGGTGACGGGCGAGTTCGGGATTGTCGAGATTGCTGTTTTTCAGGATGGGCCCGAACTCATGCAGGGTGTTGAGGCAAGGCCCCAGCAGTTTGTCACTCACGTTCCATAGCGCTTGTAGGCCGCCGCTGCCTTCATTTCGTTCGATATCTAGCAGTGCGCGGTGGAGGCGAGCCGTTTCGTGCGCAAAAGGCGGTATGCCCAGGACTTCAAAAGCATCTTGGGCCGCGCGCATCTGCTTGGCGGGCGAAATGATGACCTGCAGCATGAACTCTCCTCTGCCAAAAAGGAAGTTGCGGTGGAATACGGTCTGTTTTGGCCGTTTATGGGCCAGTTTAGTCCGTATTTCACCGCAACTGATGAAGGGTTGGTTAGGCGCGCTCGAGGAAGGCCTTGTAACCGCGATAGGCCTCGTAGATATCGGCCTTGTTGGCGACCTCCCACAGGGCGTGCATAGACAGGACGGCAACACCGGAGTCGATGACGTTCATGCCGTACTTGGCCATGATGTAGGCGATGGTGCCGCCGCCGCCCGCGTTGACGCGACCGAGCTCGCAGGTCTGGAAGTCCACGCCGGCCTCGTCCATGATGTCGCGGACGAGGGCCACGTACTCGGCGTCGGCGTCGTTTGAACCGCCCTTGCCGCGGCTGCCCGTGTACTTGTTGAAGCACAGACCGCGACCCATGAAGGCGGCGTTCTTGGTCTCGAACTTGCCGGCGTAGCCCGGGTCGAAGCCGGCGGACACGTCGGAGGAAAGCATGCGGCTGCGGGCGAGCGCGCGGCGCAGGGCCAGCGGGCTATCCTCGCCGGCGAGCGTCATGATCTCGGCGACGGTGTTCTCGAAGAAGCGGCTTGTCATGCCAGTGGCACCCACGGAACCGATCTCCTCTTTGTCGACGATGAGTGTGATGCTCGTGCGCTCCACGTTGGCGACGTTGATCTGGGCGAGCATGGACGGATAGGCGCAGACACGGTCGTCGTGGCCATAGCCCAGAATCATGGAGCGGTCGAGGCCCATGTCGCGGGCGGGACCGGCGGGCACGACCTCGATCTCGGCGGAGAGGAAGTCCTCCTCCTCGACGTCATACTGCTCCTTGAGGATGTCCAGGAACATCTGCTTGACGGGCTCCTTGGGAGCGTCCTTGTCGTCCTCGTCAAACTTGACAGGGCGGCCGCCCACGATCACGTCGAGGATCTCGGCGTCGACGGCGTCCTTGGCGGGCTTGGCCATCTGCTCGCTCGAGAGGTGAATCAGCAGGTCGGAGATGGTAAAGACCGGATCGTCGGCCTTGTCGCCGATGTTGATGTCGACGGTGGTGCCGTCCTTTTTGCAGATGACGCCCACGAGTGCAAGCGGGGAGGCCACCCAGTGGTAGCTCTTGACGCCGCCATAATAGTGCGTGTCGAGATAGGCCATGTCGCCGGCCTCGAAAGCGGGGTTCTGCTTAAGGTCCAGGCGCGGCGAGTCCACGTGGGCGCCCAGGATGTTAAAGCCCTGCTCGAGCGGGGCGGTGCCCAGGTTGACGAGCATAAGGTCCTTGCCGTGGTTGGCGGCGTACACCTTGTCGCCTGCCTTGAGCGCACGGCCCTCGGCGATCACGGTCTCCAGATTGACGTAGCCCGCCTCCTCGGCCATCTTGATGCCGGTCTTGACGCACAGGCGCTCGGTCTTGTTCTCGCTCAAAAACTGCTTATAGCCGCGGCAAAGCTCCTCGAGCTCCTCGATTTGCTGTGGCGTGTACTTTTTCCATGCGCAGGGACGCTCCATGACGCAGGCTCCTTTCGGATCGATCGTGCTGGTTGATGTACCGTGAGCCATCGTATCACGCGCGGGCGCGCGGTGGCGGGGGAGCTTGATGTGCGGTGGCCGCGGGGCGGGGAGCGTGTAAACTGGAGTGAGCAAACCGTGCCCAGCCCAAAGCGAGGTATTCAATATGTCTGACAAGCGCCGTACCTTTGCCGTCATCGACGGCAACTCGCTCATGCATCGCGCCTTCCACGCCGTGCCGCCCACCATGAACGCGCCGGACGGTCGCCCCACCAACGCGATCTTTGGCTTTTTGAATATGTTCCTCAAGATGATTGACGCCTTTAACCCCGACGGTGTGGTCGTGGCGTTTGACAAGGGCAAGCCGCGTGTGCGCATGGAGATGCTGCCGCAGTACAAGGCCCAGCGTCCGCCCATGGACCCCGATCTGCACGCGCAGTTTCCCATGATTAAGGAGCTGCTCGCCGCGCTCAACGTGCCGATCTTGCAGTCCGAGGGCTGGGAAGGCGATGACATCCTGGGCACTATGGCGCGCCTGGGCGAGCAAGCCGGCTGTGACATGCTGCTGGTGACCGGTGATCGCGATATGTATCAGCTCGTGACCGAGCACGTCAACGTGGTCTCGACCCGCAAGGGCCTGTCCGACGTGGCGATTATGACGCCCGAGAGCGTGGACGATCTGTATCACGGCATCACGCCGGCGCTCGTGCCCGATTTTTACGGTCTGAAGGGCGACACGTCCGATAACATCCCCGGCGTGCCGGGCATCGGCGAAAAGACGGCGAAGGATCTGCTCGTGCGCTTCGGCACGGTGGCGG
>CAJMRN010000063.1 GCA_905215815.1 uncultured bacterium
AGCTGGAAACCAACAATAACGCCAGTCGGAATATCACCCAAAAAAATACCGACAATCGCTCCGAGGACAATCGGACGCTCGACCATCGCGGTACCGAGCAAATAATCCGATTGACCTATAGCAGCAGCAAGACCAACCAGAAAAGCCTGAAGCAGCATATTTCTCTCTCTTCCTACAAATCAAAACTTGTTACGATGCGTTTTTTCTCGCTAGCAACCTGCCTTACCTCGAACTCGATTCCATCAGCCATGGCTTTCTTAATTTCATTAATATCGGATTGGGAAAGGCGCACAGCAGGGCCAAGCTCCTTTACGCTATCCCCCAACGGTCGAGCGCCGCCTAAATTCACAGACGTTATTTTTGGACACGCACGCGCAACTTCACAGGCGTCATGTACATTTCCCGTAACAACAATTAGCTCGTATTTATCCACCGCGCTTCCGTTAAGGGCCACGATGGAATCTTCTACACTTTTGACAACCAATTTGGCATCAGCGGGTTTTGCAATTCGCAGCGCTTGAATTCGCTCTTTGCTTGCGGCGTACTCATCTGAAACCACAAGAATAGCGTTTGCTTTAAGCGTTGGATACCAAGAGAACACAGTCTGTCCATGCACTAACCGGCTATCGACGCGACACAGTTTAATCATTTTGCCCCTTTCTCGACTTGAACGCAGACAATCATCCTTGACTGCTAATGGCATATTACGTCATATGACGTAATATGCCATTACACAATATCTTGAACGGTTGAATATCACCTCTAAATGGTATTTATCTCTAGAAACAGGGGAAGGTGCAGTCCGTCTAGACACAGTGCGTCGGGGCGGGCTGGGTTTTTATCTTCACTCCGGTTGCTTCGCGAAGTTTCCCGAGGGAAGGCTCAGCCGCCACCCTGCGACCTACCGGGAATTGCCATGACGTACGTTGGCTGAAATATTAATGTGGGCTCTGCCGTTCGAACGAACGGCGGAGCCCACACTCATTTTCTATTCAGCCCTAGTCATCGCGCAAAGCCCCTTCGGCAGCACGCAGTGCAGCCAAGTCACCGCAGGCCGGGGCGGGAGGGGCTGAGTTTCCTCCTGAGCGACTCTGCTTGCAGCCGGAGCGAAAGGGGGAAATCTCGGCCCCTCCCGCCCCGGCCGGACAGCTCAACCTACACCGTGTACTGCGGCAGGTCCTGCAGGGCGATGACGTCCATGCCCATGTCGTTGGCGCTGCCGTGACCCTGCTGGTCCTCACGCACGGCCTCGATGGCGCTCACGTACGTGTTGGCCGCGGACATCGCCGTCACGCAGGTCACGCCGCGGCGCACGGCCTCGGTACGCAGCAGGTAGCCATCGCCACGCGAGCCCGGGCCGTACGGTGTGTTGATGATCACTGCAATCTTGCCATCGGCGATGAGGTCGCCGATGTTGGGACGCTCGCCGTCATGCGGGCCGCTGATCTTTTCCACGACCTCGCACGTCACGTTGCCTCCACGCAGCACGCGCGCCGTGCCCTCGGTGGAGCAGATATCAAAGCCCAGGTAGCGCAGGATACGCGCGACCGAAAGGATGTGACGCTTGTCGCGGTCGCACACGCTAATGAACACCTTGCCGCAGCTCGGATCGGGCAGCTGGTAGTCAATCGCCAGCTGCGTCTTGGCGTATGCTTCGGGATAGCTCTTGGCGATACCCATGACCTCGCCCGTCGACTTCATCTCGGGCCCCAGGATAACGTCGGCTTCCGGGAAACGGCCCCAGGGCATAACGGCTTCCTTCATGCAGAACCAGTCCAGCTGACGCTCGTCACTCGGCAGGCCCAAGCTCGCGATGGAATCGCCCGCCATGATACGCGCCGCGCACTTGGCCAGCGGCACGCCGGTGGCCTTGGAGATGAACGGCACGGTACGGCTGGCGCGCGGGTTGGCCTCGATCACGTAGACGGTCTCGCCCTTGATGGCATACTGCACGTTGACCAGGCCGCGGACTCCCAGCGCCATGGCGATACGGCGCGTGGTCTCGCGGAGCTTCGCCTGCAGGCTCTCGCTAAAGCTGAACGGCGGAATGCAGGTCGCGGAGTCACCGGAGTGAATACCGGCCTCCTCGATATGCTCCAGGATGCCACCGATATATACCTCCTCGCCATCGCACAGGGCGTCGACGTCGGACTCGATCGCACCCTCCAGGAAGCGGTCGAGATACACCGGGTAGTCGGGGCTAATGCGCGCGGCCTCGGCCATGTAATCGCGCAGATGCTCGGCATCATAGGCGATCATCATGCCGCGGCCGCCCAGCACGTAGCTCGGACGCACCAGCAGCGGGTAGCCGATGTGCGCGGCCACGGCCTCGGCCTCCTCAAACGAGGTTGCCTGGCCCGCCGGCGGATACATAATGCCCAGCTTGTCGAGCAGGGCGGCAAAACGCTCGCGGTCCTCGGCAAAGTCGATGGCATCGGGCTTGGTGCCCATGATGTTCACGCCACTCTCCTCGAGCATGCGTGCCAGCTTAAGCGGGGTCTGTCCGCCGAGCGTCACCACGACGCCGTCGGGACGCTCAACGTCAATGACGTCCATGACGTCCTCGTAGGTAAGCGGCTCAAAGTACAGGCGGTCGGACGTGTCGTAGTCGGTCGAAACGGTCTCGGGATTGCAGTTGACCATGATGGTCTCAAAGCCGCGGGCCGCCAGCGCATAGCTCGCATGCACGCAGCAGTAGTCAAACTCGATACCCTGGCCAATACGGTTAGGTCCAGCACCCAGAATCATCGCTTTGGGCTTATCTGCCGGCGTGGTCTCGTCGGGGGCCACGCACTTTTTGGCGACCGGGCTCGTGCGGTAGATGTTCTCGTAGGTCTTGTAGTGGTATTCCGTGGCGCTCGAGAACTCGGCGGCGCAGGTATCGACCGTCTTCATGCTGGGGACCACGCCCAGACCCTTACGGTAAGCGCGAACAAAGCGCTCGTCCGAGCCGGTCAGCGCGGCGATCTCGGCATCGCTCGTGCCATACTGCTTGAGCAGGCGCATCGCGTCGGCGTCAATGTCCTCCACGCGCAGGCCGCGGATGCTTTCCTGGACCTGCACCATATCGTTGATGCGATTGAGATACCACGGATCGATACCGCAGATGGCGTGGATGCGCGCAACATCCCAGCCACGGCGCAGGGCCTCGACCACAAAGAAGATGCGGTGCTCAGTCGGGGTTGCCACGGCCTGGGCGAGTTCATCGTCGCTCAGCTTGTCGGCACCTTCCTTGCCACCGGCGCAAATACCCTGGTGTCCATCCTCCAGCGAGCGCATGGCCTTGCCAAAGGCTTCCTCGAAGGTGCGGGCGATCGCCATAACCTCGCCGACGGCCTTCATGCGCGTGGTGAGCGTGGGGTCGGTACCCTTGAACTTCTCGAAGGCAAAGCGCGGCACCTTGACCACGCAGTAGTCGATCGTGGGCTCAAAGCAGGCGGGCGTGGCTTTGGTAATGTCGTTGACGATCTCGTCGAGCGTATAGCCCACGGCCAGGCGGGCGGCGGCCTTGGCGATGGGGAAACCCGTGGCCTTGGAGGCCAGCGCGGACGAACGGCTCACGCGCGGGTTCATCTCGATGACGATCAGGCGGCCGGTCTGGGGGTTCACGGCAAACTGCACGTTAGAGCCGCCGGTCTCGACGCCGATCTTCTCCAAAATGGCGAGCGAGGCGACACGCATGCGCTGATACTCAAGGTCGGAGAGCGTCTGCGCCGGCGCCACGGTGATGGAGTCACCGGTATGCACGCCCATGGGGTCGAGGTTCTCGATGGAGCACACGATGATGCCGTTGCCGGCGTGGTCACGCATGACCTCCGTCTCGTACTCTTTCCAGCCCTCGATGGACTCCTCGACCAGCACCTCGTGGGCAGGCGAGAGTTCAAGGCCCTGGCTCACGATGGAGACGAGCTCCTCGTGGGTATGCGCGATGCCACCGCCGGCGCCGCCGAGGGTAAAGCTCGGACGCAGCACACAGGGGTATCCCACGCGTTCGGCGATGGCTTCGGCGTCTGCCACGCTGTAGGCATAGCCCGAGCGCGCGACCTCCAGGCCAATCTCGGCCATGGCCTCGTTAAAGAGCCTGCGGTCCTCGCCGCGCTCGATGGCGGCAAGGTCACAGCCGATCATCTCGACACCGTACTTGTTGAGCGTGCCGTCCTTTGCCAGCTCGACAGCGGCATTCAGACCGGTCTGGCCGCCCAGCGTGGGCAGCAGCGCGTCCGGGCGCTCCTTCTTGATCACGCGCTCGATAAATTCGGCGGTGATGGGCTCGACATAGGTGCGGTCGGCAAGGCCCGGGTCGGTCATGATGGTCGCCGGGTTGGAGTTGACCAGGATGACCTCAAAGCCATCCTCCTTGAGCACCTTGCAGGCCTGGGCGCCGGAGTAATCGAACTCGCAGGCCTGGCCAATGACGATGGGGCCCGAGCCAATGACGAGGATACGCTTGATGTCGGTACGTTTAGGCATGTTAGTTCTCCTCGGTCTCGGTCGCGGCGGAACCATTGTCAGCGAAATTCCAGCCAGCCAGGCGGTCCTTCGCGGTGTCGATGTCCAGGTAGTTCTCCTCGCCGTCCATGAGTCGCATAAAGGCGGTAAAGAGATAGTGGGCATCGGTGGGGCCGGGCGAGGCCTCGGGATGATACTGGACCGAGAAGCACGGCGCGTCGAGCAGCTGGATGCCCTCGGCGGTGCCGTCATTGAGATTCACGTGCGTCAGGCGAATGCGGCCAAAACGCTCGTTCATCACGACCGGCGCGATACCGCGGCGTACCCAGATGCGCAGATCGCCATCGGCCGCGTGCTCGGTCTCGCCGCCCGAAAGCTCGGGGACGAGCTTGCCCAAGCTGGGGAACAGCAGTCCGAAGCCGTGGTTTTGCGCGGTAATCTCCACGCGGCGGCTGACTAGATTCATAACCGGCTGGTTGCCGCCACGGTGACCGAATTTGAGCTTTTCCATCTGGGCGCCGCACGCCAAGCTGATCATCTGATGACCGAGGCAGATGCCAAAGACCGGCACCTTGCCGATTAGCTGCTGTACCTGCTCGTAGGTCTCCACCACGGCATCGGGGTCGCCGGGGCCGTTGGACAAAAAGACGCCATCGGGATTCATGTCGAGCACCTGACGCGCGGGCGTATCCCACGGCACGACGGTGAGGTTGCAGCCGGCACGGACCAGGCCCTCCAGGATGCCGCGCTTGACGCCGCAGTCGTACGCGACTACGTTGTGGCGGGCGGGGACAGCAGGAGTCAGCGCAAAATTATGCTCGGCGGGCAGGTCGCTCGCAGCAAAGATATGGGGCTCAGGGCAGCTCACGGTCTTGACCAGGTTCTCACCGACCAGCGTGGGCGCGGCGGACAGGCGCTCGGCAAGCTCGGCGACGTCAAAGACCTCCGTCGAGATAATGCCCATCTTGGAGCCGTTGTCGCGCAGGTGACGCACAAGAGCACGAGTGTCGACACCCTCGATAGCGACGATGCCGTGAGCGCGCAGGTACGCCGGCACGCTGACGGCCGAGCGCCAGTTAGAAGGCGTGGCGCACATGTCATGGACGACCATGCCGCGCATAGCGGGCGCGCTCGCGGGACGAGCGGTATCGCCGGGGAAGGCCGACTGGACGTCTGCCTCGTCAATGCCGTAGTTACCAATCTGCGGATAGGTCATGGTTACGATTTGGCCGGCATAGCTCGGGTCGGTCATGACCTCAAAGTAGCCCTCGAGCGACGTGTTAAAGCAGACCTCGCCGGTTGCGGTGCCCTCGGCACCACATGCACGGCCATAAAAAATGGTCCCATCCTCAAGATACAGGATGCAGGGACCGCAGGTGCCCTTGCTGGTTTTAGCCAGCATACGCTGGCACAGCTCGCTGGGCGCGACGGTGCGGGCGACAGCGCCCGCAATATGGTTGTTCGCCATAGTTCTCCTTCCCGGTCTCACGGGACCGGCTTAAAGGTGTGCAGTTAGGCCTTGCGGTATTCTAACCGCAAGCATCGTCTATGGCATTAATTACATAGAATTGTTTACAAAATGATAATTATGACTTCCTATGCATAATGATTTTTCTGGGACGGGATAAAAAATCATCCCGCGTGGGCTTGTGACTCACGCGGGGTGGCATCGTTCTATATGGCTGCGGGCTACTTTTGCTTGTCCTGCTCCAGCAGCTCGGACGGCGTGCGATCAGGCTTTCCGCCGCGGAAAATCTCGCGGCCATGCAGACGATGCTCCAGGTCACGTTCGGCCTTTTCCTCGTCAATCTTGGTCTGGCTCACCACCGGGTCCTCGATCAGCGATGAAACCGAGTTCACCTGTTTTTGAATGCGCTCGGCAATGGTGTCGTCCATGCTTACGATGCGCATCTTCCAGTCGATACTCGTGGCGTTGGACGAACTCTTGGTCCAGACGAACGTCAGGATGGCGCTTTGGTGCCCCCGGGCGGGAAACATGCCAAAGAAGGAATCGTGTTGGATTCTGCTGTCCTCGTTGATATAGGCGTGAACGTTATACACCACGCGGTCGATCTTGTCGTTGAGCAAGGCGTTGGTTGCGAGCGCCGCCGCCTGAATCTGACCGTTGGACAGCAGCTCGAGTTCATTGGCAGAAGACGTATCCAGCACTGTCACCTCAACCGTGCCCGCGCGCTCATCGGCCTCGTCGACGGTAAAATCGAGCGGGAACTGCGTAAAGCCATTACCCCATTCGAGTCCACCCTTGAGCGCGGTCGAGACGGTATCTACCGAAACGCTCTCGGAGAGGTTCGCGGTATTCAGGCGTCGCATCACGCCGTAGCCAATCTGCATGCCCACAATCAGCACCAAGATGCCGATAACCACGGCCATGGCAGTCTTCGTAATGGTGTGGCTCACCTGCGAACCCGAAGGGTCGTCCTCGGACAGCGGGTCGATATGTTTTGCCTGGCTCGCGCGGTCCTCGCTGCGCAGCCGCGCCAGCGTCGCCTTGTCACCGCGCTTGACGGCAGCCTCTTTCTCGCGCATGCGCTCGGTACGCTTTTTGGCGAGCGTAGGATCCAAGACGCCGGATGCATCGATTTCGGAGAATAACTCCGTCACTTCTTCCGGAGTCAAAGGGTTCTTATCAGCCATGATCTTCCTGTCATATCAATCAGTCGAGCTCGTGCGCACGCGCACCTTCGAACTGCATTCGATAGTAACGGGCATAAGTGCCGCCACGGGCGAGAAGCTCCTCGTGCGTGCCACGTTCCACAACGCGACCATGCTCAACGGTCGCAATCTCGTCAGCATGCTTAATAGTCGAGAGACGGTGGGCGATGATGATCGTGGTACGGCCGCGTGCCAGCTCTTCGAGCGACTCCTGAACCGCTTCCTCGCTTTCGTTATCCAAAGCACTCGTCGCCTCATCCAAAATAAGGATCTTGGGATTCTTGAGAAACACGCGCGCAATGGCGACGCGCTGCTTTTGACCACCCGAAAGACGGCTGCCGCGCTCGCCCACCACGGTGTCGTAGCCTTGCGGAAGCGACTCGATAAAGGTATCGATATTGGCGCGGCGGCCCGCCTCGGCGATCTCTTCTGCCGTGGCGCCCGGCTTGCCGTAGGCGATGTTCTCGCCGATCGTTCCATCGAACAGGTACACATCTTGCTGCACCAGACCGATGGCACGGCGCAGGCTATGCTGCGTCACGTCGCGCACATCCTGGCCGTCGATACTAATGGAGCCACCGGCAACGTCGTAAAAGCGCGGCAACAGCGAACAAGTCGTTGATTTGCCGCCGCCCGAGGGGCCAACCAAAGCGATGGTCTGACCGGGCCTAATGGACAGATCCATATGGTCGATAACGGGACGTGCCCCATCGTCCGCGCCAAGCTCGACATCCTCGTAGTTAAAGCACACGTTGCGGTACTCCACGGCACCAGCCGTCACCTGCAGATCCGCAGCACCCGGCTTATCCTGAATATCGGGGGCAGTCGAGAGCACCTCATCCATGCGCTTAAAGCCGGCGATGGCTTTCTGATACGTCTCGGCCGAATTGACGAGGGTCTCGAGCGGCGTGCAGAACAGCGAAATGTAGAGTGCGAAGGTTGCCATATCGACCGCCTGCAGCTGACCCTGGGCAACGAGCCAACCGCCCAGCAGCACCACGATCACATAGAGCACACCCGAGAGCAGGCCATATGTTGCGGTGTAGACGCCCATGGCGTGATACATGTTCTCCTTGGACGAAAGGTAGCGATCGTTCGAGGCTCGAAACTTAGAGCGCTCGGTCTGCTCGTTGGCAAAGCTCTTGACCACACGCATGCCCGCCAGCGAATCCTGCAGCTGTGCGTTGATGCCGCTAATCTTTTTGCGGTTATCGCTAAAGACCTCGCGCATGCGCATATTCTGCCAAAACATAATGACTGCGAACACCGCCGTCACCACAGCCATGGCGAGTGCGAGCACCGGCGCGATGGTAAACAGAATCACAAACGAGCCGATAATCTCGATGCCGCAAATAATGATCCATTCGGGCACGTGGTGCGCTGCCTCGCAGATATCGAACAGGTCATTGACCACGCGGCTCATCATGTCGCCCGAGCTGTTGCGATCAAAGTATGCAAAGCTAAACCGTTCGTACTGATCGAACAGGTCCTCACGCATCTTGGACTCCATGCGCGCACCCATCACGTGGCCCCAATAGCTCACAAAGTAGCGGCAGGCGCAGCGGATGGCATACATCAGCACCAGTCCCACCGCGATCATACCGAGCGTCTGCATAATGGCAGCCTGGCCCTGGGTAAACAACCCTCCGGTCAGATTGCGCAGGATAATGGGGAACGCCAGGTCAATGGCGGCAAGTACCAGGGCGCAAACAGTATCAGCAGCAAAAAGCCCCATCTGGGGCTCGTAATAAGACAGAAAACGCTTCAGCATGTGGTCCTCTAGAAATAGGAAGAACGGAAAAATCGGTTGACCAAGCGAACCGAAAGAAAAACCCACGACAGATATAACGCCAATGTTCTGGCAGCGTCAGCGAAAACGTCCCTAAGCGAGCAAGGTGCCTTGAAAGAGGAGCGACGCGTACTTCGGTACGCGATCGACGATTGAAAGGCAGATTGCCGCTTAGGGGCGTTTACAGCGTCGACTCGTTACACGGTTTGGTAAAACCGCGTAACCTAGAGCTCCGCTCCGCCCAAACGATGAGCAATGCTGTCGCAGGCAAGTGCACCCACGACGGTCTTGGCATCCTCGATCTTGCCGTCGAGTACGGCGTCGATCAGCTCGTGCAGCGGTACCAGGTCGACGTTGACAAACTCGTCATCGTCGGGATCGGGCGCATCAAACTCGAGCTTGGTAGCCAGGTAGATGTGAATGATCTCGTCGCAAAAACCGCAGGTCGTGACAATCGACGTCAAAAAGCGGATGCGGCCGGCCTTAAAGCCCGTCTCCTCGTGCAGCTCGCGCTTGGCGCAATCGAGCGGGTCCTCGCCCGGATCGAGCTTGCCGGCGGGAATCTCGACCGTCACGCGGTCGATGGCGGTGCGGTACTGACGCACCAGCACGATCTTGCCGCTCTCGGTCAGTGCCACAACGGCCGCCGCACCCGGATGGCGAACGATATCGCGGGCGCTGCGGTGACCGTTGGGCAGCTCAACCTCAAGACGGTGGACGTCGAGGATCTTGCCCTTCCAGGCGCACTCCTCCGAAAGAATCTTCTCGTGCAGCTCGGCATCGTGCGGGTCGTCGTCACCCAGCACCAGTGCCGGCTCGTCAGCGACCTCGCCACCAGGCTCGCCCTCGGCGTGCCCATACATGCGGCTGTCCTCTTCGACGATCTGCGCGTCCACGAGCTCTTCGTTCTTCTCGTCCATCCGTCTCATTCCTCTCGGATTTTAGGCATCCCAGGCGTCGCGGCCGCGCAGCGCGCGCAGGCCGATGTCGTGACGCAGGGTCTTGCCCTCAAAATCAATCTTCTCGCAGGCCTCGTAGGCAAGGTTGCGAGCGTTCTCGAACGTGTCGCCCAGAGCGGTCACGGCAAGCACGCGGCCACCATTGGTCACGAGCTGGCCGTCCACCACGGCAGTGCCCGCGTGGTACACGGTCACGTTCTCCATGGCCTCGGCATCGGCGATACCGGTGATGACCTTGCCCTTCTCGTAGCTGCCGGGATAGCCCGCGCTCGTCAGGACAACGGCCACGGCCCACTCGTCACGCCAGTCGAGCTCAATCTGGTCGAGCTCGCAGTTGGCACAAGCCAGCATGACCTCGACCAGGTCGTTCTTAAGGCGCGGCAGCACGACCTGCGTCTCGGGGTCGCCAAAGCGGGCATTGAACTCCAGCACCTTGGGGCCGGCAGGCGTGAGCATAAAGCCGCCGTACAGGCAGCCGCGGTAGTCGATACCCTCGGCAGCGAGCTCGGCCACGGTCTGCTCCATGACCTTCACCATGGTGGCGTGCTCCTCGTCAGTCACGATGGGCACCGGGCTGTAGACACCCATGCCGCCGGTGTTGGGGCCCTTGTCGCCCTCGAGCGCGCGCTTGTGGTCCTGCGAGGTGGCCATGGGGCGCACGGTCTTGCCGTCGGTAAAGGCCAGCAGCGAGCACTCGGGGCCGGTCAGCATCTCCTCGATAACCACGGTGTTGCCGGCATCGCCAAAGGTGCCGCCAAAGCACTCGCGTACGGCTTCCTCGGCCTGCTCAAGTTCGGTCGCCACGATAACGCCCTTGCCCGCGGCAAGGCCGTCGGCCTTGACGACCAGCGGGGCGCCCTGCTCTCGCACGTAGGCGAGAGCCGAAGCCTCGTCGGTAAACGAACCATAGGCTGCCGTCGGAATGCCCGCACGCTCCATAAGCTGCTTGGAGAACAGCTTAGAGCCCTCCATCTGGGCGCCCTCGGCACCCGGGCCAAAGCAGGGAATACCCGCCGCGCGCACGGCGTCGGCCACGCCCGCCACGAGCGGAGCCTCGGGGCCAATTACCACGAGTCCGCATCCGTGGCTCTGAGCAAACGCCGCCACGGCCGCAGGATCGCAGTCGTCGAGAACAACGTTCTCGCCACAGCTCGCGGTGCCGCCGTTGCCCGGCGCGATGTAGAGCTTGCCGGCGCGCGGTGATGCCGCGAGCTTAGCTGCCAAAGCATGCTCACGGCCGCCGCTGCCCAACAACAGGATGTCGATGGTTTGAGTGTCCGCCTTCAAGGGTGCCTCCTCTATGGATTAACGGCTCGCTCCGCGCGAGCCCTTTGCAAGCAAATATACCCCTCGGCCGCCCGTCCGGGCTGCAAAGGGGTATATCGCAATAACCAAATAGTCCCGATTACTTCCAGAATCGGTTGATGATCTGCTCGCGACCAGCGCCAACGCCAATGAACGTCACGCGGGTGTGTGCCAGATCCTCGATAAACGCCACGTAGTCCTGAGCCTCCTGCGGCAGCTCGTCAAAGCTGCGGCAGCCGGTGATGTCGCCCTTCCAGCCAGCGGCCTTCAGGAATGTCTTGACGTTCTCAACGGCCTCGTCGGGACCGGGCTTGTTGGTATCGCCATTCTTCCAGGTCACGGTGATGTTGCCGGCGGGGTCCATGGAGACATCGCCCTTGCCCACGACCTGAGCCTTGGTGGTCACGTCGATGGTCAGATCCTTGGTGCCCAACTTGACGGAGTAAACGTCGTTGGTGTC
>CAJMRN010000064.1 GCA_905215815.1 uncultured bacterium
AAAGCTGCGCCAGCCGGTGATGTCGCACTTCCAGCCAGGGAGCTCCTCGTAGATGGGCTTGGCATGCTCAAAGCGCACCTGGTGCTCGGGCACGCTCGTGTAGCGCTCGCCGTCGACGTCATAGGCAACGCACACCTTAATGGTGTCAAAGGCCGAAAGCACGTCGAGCTTGGTCAGGGCGATGTCGGTGAGGCCGTTGACGCGCGAGGCATAGTTGGCGATAGGACCGTCAAACCAACCGCAACGACGACGGCGACCAGTGGTCACGCCGTACTCGTAGCCCTCCTCGGTCAGCGTGTGGCCGGCCTCGGACTCGTAGGAAAGCTCGGTGGGCATGGGGCCCGAACCGACGCGGGTGATGTAGGCCTTCATGACGCCCAGCACGCGGTCGACGTTCTTCATGCCGACACCGGAACCGGTAATGGCGCCACCAGCGGTGCAGTTAGAAGACGTCACGTACGGATAGGTGCCGTGGTCGATGTCGAGCAGCGTCGCCTGGGCGCCCTCAAACAGCAAGTCCTTGCCCTCATCGATCATGTTGTTGAGCAGCAGGCTCGTCTCGGTGATATAGGGGCGCAGGCGCTCGGCCATGGGCAGGTACTCATCGCAAATCTGATCCACGGTGTAGGTGGGCAGGTTGTAGATAAGCTCGAGCTCGGGGTTCACGCGGGCAAGAGCGGTCTCCAGCTTGTCGCGGAACAGCGCCTCGTCCAGCATGTCCTGCATACGCAGGCCGATGCGGGCCATCTTGTCCTGGTAGCACGGACCGATGCCGCGCTTGGTGGTACCGATGTTCTTCTTGCCGAGCTTCTGCTCAAAGGCGCCATCCAGATCGATGTGGTACGGCATGATGACATGCGCGTTGCCGCTGATCTTGAGATTCTTGGTGGTAATGCCATCGGCCTCGAACATGTCGATCTCCTCAAGGACAACCTTGGGGTTGACGATGCAGCCGTTACCGATTACCGACACGTGGTCGGAATACATGATGCCGGAGGGCACCTGGTGCAGTCCGTACTTCTTGCCGTTGACGACGATGGTGTGGCCGGCGTTGTTGCCGCCCGAGTAGCGCACGACGGCATCAAAGTCGCCGGCGACCAGGTCGCAGATCTTACCCTTGCCCTCATCGCCCCACTGGGCACCGACCAAAACGGTTGACGGCATGTTTACTCCTTACATTCATGGACTGTCCGCGCACCGCAAGCGCGCAGAAGCACAAAACATTCCCAGTATACCCGTGTAACGGGCGCCTGTCCTACTCCTCGGTATGCGCCCCATCAAGCTCATAGAACTTGGTGGATGCCGGCAGGAACATCAGGTCGACGTCGCCGATCGGGCCCGAACGGTTCTTAGCCACGACGATACGCGTAACGCCCTCGTCGGGTCGGTCGTCGCGCAAGGCCTCGGCCTCGTCGGCGGATCGGTCCAAGAACATGACGATGTCGGCGTCCTGCTCGATGGAGCCCGATTCACGCAGGTCGGACAGCTGCGGGCGCTTGCCGGTGCGGGACTCGACCTGACGCGACAGCTGCGACAGCGCGATCAACGGAATCTTGAGCTCCTTGGCCATAATCTTCAGACCACGCGACATCTCAGAGACCTCGACGGTGCGGCTCTCGGAACGACGTCCAGGCGGGGGACTCACCAGCTGCAAATAGTCCAGGATGATGATGGCCTTCTCCTTGTTATGGAGCATGCGGCGGCTCTTGGCGCGAATCTCGGTCACCGTGGTGCCGGGCGTATCGTCAATCAGAATATCGAGCTTGGACAGCGTCTGCGTGGCCTCATTGATGTTGGCCCACTGCTCGGGACTAATGCGGCCCGTACGGAAGTCACTGATCGAGATCATGGCATAGGCGCAAATCAGACGCTGGGCAATTTCCTTGCCCGACATCTCCAGCGAGAAGAAGCCGACGGTATAGCCCGCTGCGGCGGCATTGAGCGCCAAGTTCAGAGCGAACGACGTCTTACCCACGGCGGGGCGGGCGCCGATAATGATGAGCTGGCCCTCGCGGAATCCCATGAGCATACGGTCGAGCGACGGGAAGCCCGTGGGCACACCTGCAGCCTGACCGCCGGCCTTGCACACTTCCTCAGCCTCGTTATAGGCCTCGACCATAAACTCGGTCAGCGTCTTGTAGCTCGACTTAACCTCGCGCGCCGTGACCTTGAGAAGCTTGCTCTCAGCCAGCTCCACGACCTCTTTAGTGTCGGTGGGGGCGTTGTAGGCCAGCGCGTTGATCTCGTTGGTGGCGCCAATCAGCTCACGCAGCATCGAGTCGCGACGAACGATGGCGGCATGGTGTTGCCAGTTGACGAGCGACAGGGTCTGTCCCATCAGTTCCAAAATGTACGCCTCGCCACCCACGGCATCGAGCTTGTTGATGCTTCGCAGGTAATCGATCAGCGAGATGGAGTCGATGGGAATGCGGCTGTTGTACATATCGACCATCGCAGTATAGATGGTCTTATGAATGGGTCGGTAGAAGTCATCGGGCTGCAGCTCGACCTGGGCCTCTTCGACCACCTCAGGCGATAGCAGCATAGCGGCCAGTACGTTGGCCTCTGCATCTTGGTTTTGGGGGAGACCCAGCTTGGAACCACGGTCCTCGACCGTCAGCCCCGTCTCCCTATCGTCATATGCCATGAGCATCCTCATTCATATCGCTTGCGAGCATCCATAGTATCAGCCGCGGCTATAAATCGAGCCGCGGCTTGGCAATCATCACCGAACCAAACGGATGAACGGTCCCATACACGGGACCGCATCTCAATGACCGCCACGACACTCACCCAGCGCAAAAAATAAAAGGGCGCCCTGGTCTCCCAGAGCGCCCTTCTTAGAACAAGATTGTTGCGTTGCAGCAAATGCTACTCGGCAGCAGCCTCGGTCTCGACCTCGGCGGTCTCGGTCTCGGCGACCTCAGCGGTCTCCTCAACCTCAGCCTCGGCAGCGAACTCCTCGGCGGTAACGCCGACGAGAACGACAACCTCGGCCTTGATCTCGCGGTACAGCGAGATAGCAACGGTGTGGGCACCGGCAACCTTGATGGGCTTACCGAGCTCGACGCGCTTGCGGTCGATGTCCATACCGAGCTGGTCCTTGATGGCGTCAGCGATCATAGCGGCAGTAACGGAGCCAAAGAGGATGCCCTCGTCGCCAACCTTGACGTCAACGGTGACCTGCTTGCCCTCGAAGGCAGCCTTGGTCTCGTTGGCGGTAGCCAGACGGACGGCCTCGCGCTTGGCGATGTTGTTGCGACGCTCGTCGAGCTGCTTGAGGTTGCCCTTGGTGGCGGCAACAGCGAGCTTCTTGGGGAACAGGAAGTTCTCAGCGTAACCCTGAGCGACCTCTACGACGTCACCCTCGCCGCCCTTGCCCTTGATCTCATCGAGAAGAATAACCTTCATGATGCGTCTCCCTTCTTAGCCGCGGTCGCGGTTACCACGAGAGGAAACCACGGGGACGGTGTACGGCAGGAGAGCCATCTCGCGGGCGCGCTTGATGGCGTTGGCGATGTCATGCTGATGCTGCGTGCAAGCGCCAGTGACACGACGGGGCTTGATCTTGCCACGGTCGGTCATGTACTTACGGAGAAGCTGAGTGTCCTTATAGTCGATGAACTCAGTGTTCTCCTTGCAGAACTGGCAGTACTTACGACGCGGCTGACGTGCAGAATAATCATTAGCCATGTCAAAATACCTTTCATTTGGCAACTTCGGCGAGCCGAAGCCGCCTCTCACTCAAAAATAGGCGAACAACCCTTAGAACGGGATGTCCTCATCGTAGACGTCGACCGCGGGCGGCGTAGCCACCGGTGCGGCAGGACGTGCTGCGGGCGCGGGAGCTGCGGGGGCGTAACCGCCCTGATCGTAGCCACCCTGGCCACCACGGGAGCTCATAAACTCGATCTCATCGACGATGACCTCAAGCTTGCTCCTGCGCTGACCGTCGCGCTCCCAAGAGCTGTAGCGCAGCTTGCCCTCGATCGCGACCTTGTTTCCCTTTGCCAGGAAACGGCTCACGGCCTCGGCGCGGGTGCCGAACATAGTGCAGTCGACAAAGTTGGGATAGTCCTCCCACTCGCCAGTCTGCGCGTTGCGGCGACGATCGTTCACGGCGACGCCAAAGGACAGAACCTGGGTTCCGCCGGCGGTGGCGCGCAGCTCGGGATCGCGGGTGAGGTTACCGGTGATGTTCACTCGATTGATGCTCATAACTCACTACTTCCTCTTGGGGCACAAGCCCAGTCCAAAACGACAGTCTTACTCCTGGTCGTCGCGACGGACGATCATGTGGCGGACCACAGCGTCGGTGATGCGCAGGACGCGATCAAGCTCGGCGATCTGGGTAGGATCTGCGTGGAAGTTGATGAGGGTGTAGTCACCATCGGTGAGGTCGTTGATCTCGTAGGCGAGCTTGCGCTTGCCCCACTCGTCAACGGAGTCGACCTTGCCAGCGCCCTCAGCGATCGTGGTATCGATACGCTTCATAACAGCGAGACGAGTCTCGGGGTCGAGCGACGGGTCAACAAAGAACAGCAGTTCATAAGCCTTCATATTGTCACCTCCTCTGGGCAAATGTGGCTTCAGGTCGTGAAGGTGCGCCTGAAGCAGGAAAAGACTTGGTAATAATATCTTTCAACCTCCCAGGCTGCAAGAATATGCAGCTACAACCTCATGACCTCCACATATCTCCATGCTCACACGGCTCTTCATGCGTATTCCAACCAAATGCTGACCAAGAGCTTGACGGATTCGATAGCAAGATACGCCGCGGCGAGGACAACCCGAGCCAAACCGCAGGTCGTCGATTGCAGGGTTATGGTCGCAAAATGCATGCCACCGGTTCGATCAATTGCCTCAAAATTTTTAAATTCGCTGCCACGTCATTCATGAACACCCATTTTGAACAGGTCATCGAGCGTGATCTTGCTGGTCAGGATGCTTTTTTAGTACCCAACTGGCACACGCCGGATACGGGCGCGGGGCGAGCGGTTTAAAAAATGCCAAGTTTTCTGTTTGCACTTTTCGATTCCTCGTGTATACTGACTTTCGCATTTAACGGAGAGTTGTCCGAGTGGCCGAAGGAGCACGATTGGAAATCGTGTAGGCGTCAAAAGCGTCTCCAGGGTTCAAATCCCTGACTCTCCGCCAGTTAATTCCAAAGCAGGCCTTAGAGCCTGCTTTGTTTTTACCCCACGCGGAGGGGTGGCAGAGTGGTTGAATGCGGCGGTCTCGAAAACCGTTTGGCCTGTATAAGGTCACGAGGGTTCGAATCCCTCCTCCTCCGCCATTTTGGTTGAGAAAGCTCCCAGGAATGGGAGCTTTTTTGTTTTGGGTCCCTAACAAGCAAATACGGCGGAGGAGGAGGGATTCGAACCTACCAGGGCGCAAAGCGTAAAGAAAATGCGCCAGCGGCGCGTTTTTAGCGCAGCGCGGTCGGCGCCAGCCGACCGGATAAATTTTGAGCTTCGCTCAAAATTTGGACATCCCTCCTATTCAGCCACGCCCCCATCGCGTTCAGTATCAACCCAGTCCCGACCGTTTGCCGAGCAATAGGGTCGCAATCGGCGCTGAACATGTACTATGTACGGGCATTGTCCAAACCCGTAACCCAAAGGACCCCATCTTGCCCGTCGTCGCCGCTGTAACCGTTACCTCACATGCCTCGGATGCCATGGTCGCTATCCCATTTTGGCTCGAGATGTTCGCCGTTGTCGCCGCATCGATCTCGGGCGTGCTGGTTGCGCGCGAACACAAGCTCGACCTAGTGGGCGCGGTCGCGCTCGCGGTGGTCTGCGGTCTGGGCGGCGGTCTTTTGCGCGATATGACACTCCAGGTCGGCAACGTCTACATCCTCAACCAGCCAATGGCGCTGCCGCTCTCCATCGCCACGGCGGCCACCATCTACATCTTCCCGGCAATTGTCGACAAGCCCGACAAACTCATTCCCCTGCTCGACATCATCTCGGTCGGCATCTATGCCGCAACCGGCGCGGACAAGGCGCTGGTCTACGGATTTGCACCCGCCGTATGCGTCATGATGGGCTTTTTTACCGCGGTGGGCGGAGGCATGCTGCGCGACGGTTTTATGGGCGTGGTTCCGGGCATTTTCCAACGTACTAACTTTTATGCCATCGCCGCCATCGCCGGATCGACAAGCTATGTGTGTCTCGTTATGAGCGGCATCATGAGCAATGTCGCCGCGCTGGTCGTATGCGTTGTCGTGACCATGGGTCTGCGCTGGCTCTCGCTGCGCTTTGACATCAAAAGCCCCACCGAAGAAGACATCGCGCGCTTTTTGCATCGCAAAAAGTAGACAGCGCGGCACGACCCTTCGAAATGCAACCGAGAGGTTCTTTTAGAGCGCCCGCGCGTTGGGTACCCTGTTAGATACATGTCGAGTATCTAACAAAGGATTCACTATGCCTTGCAACCTAGCACCGTCGACCCAGCGCCGTAAAGCGCAGGCCCGCATCGTCCTCCTATTCGCACTGATTGCGCTTGCACTGACCGTACTTCCCACGGCGTCGTTCGCCGGCACAGACACCGCGGGCAACGTACTCGCAACCGAAGCTGACTCAAATCCGTCTGGCGCCAAGGGCGACCTGTACTGGGCCGGCCAAAACCTTAACCTGGACGATGCCTCTATCGACCGCGATATTATCGCGGCGGGCGACAGCCTATCGATTCGCGACTGCACTGTAGGCGGAGCCGTTCGCCTGGCTGCGCGTACCATCGATATCTCCAAAACCGCAATCGATGGCAGCGTGACGGTAGCCGGCCAGCACGTCGTGCTCAACACCGGTAGCGCCGCCAACTGTTTTTACGCGATGGGCGAGACGGTTGCCCTGCGCGGCTCCGCCAAGTCGGCAGCACTCGCGGGCAGTACGGTAACCATCGACGGCACCGTCGACGGCGATGTCGAGGTCTGGGCCGACAAGCTCATCTTGGGTAAAAACGCCCACATCACCGGCACGGTGAACGCCCATGTTTCCGAGGACCCCGAGCGCGCCGAGGGCGCTCAGATCGGCTCCCTCAAAATCGACCGCACCGAGAACGAGAACACCTCTACGATTAACGACGCCATCGGCGGCATCGTCGCCGCGGCGCTTTCTACCTGCTTTGTCGCGATCATCCTCGAGCTCGTCTTTCCGCGCGCGACCGCCAGCGCCGCCGGCATGCTTCGCCAACGACCCACCCCGCTGTGGGTGAGCGGTCTTTTGGGCGCGGTGGCCGCCGTTCCCGCCGTCCTGTTGCTCATTATCTCGATTGCAGGCCTGTCGCTCGCCGGAGCCCTCATGTGCGCCGTGATTGGCATCGCTCTGGTCTCGGCGGCATTTATGGGCACCGCAATCGCCCGCATGGTCGGACACAGCCAGAACCGCTACGCCATGGCCGCCGTCGGCGGTATCGCCGCAGGCGCCCTCACGGGACTTCCCCTCATCGGCGACTTCATCAGCGGCGTGGCCTTTGTCTTTACGCTCGGCTACGTCATCCAGATCATCTGGCGCAATGCCCGTCTCAAGCCGCAGCAGGCCGCAAACACTCCAAGCCTTCCCTCCGCCTAGCCGTCAACCCCCACAAAGGAGACAGGCACCTTTGTGGAAATGCAAAAAGGGCGCCGACCGCGATGGGCGGCGCCCTTTCTTGTTAGTCGTTATAAGCCCCAGCGCTTATTTGTTGACCTGGCCGGCGCGGACGGCAGCCTTCTTGCGGTCGGTGGCGTTGAGCAGACGCTTGCGCAGGCGGATGTTCTTGGGGGTAATCTCGACCAGCTCGTCGTCGGCGATGTACTCCAGCGCCTCCTCGAGCGAGAAGGTGCGGGGCGGCACCAGCTGGACGGAGATATCGGAGGTCGAGGAACGCTGGTTGCCCAGGTTCTTGGTACGCGCAATGTTGACGACCATGTCGCCGGCCTTGCTGCGCTCGCCCACGATCATGCCCTCATAGCATTCGGTGCCCGGCTCAACGAACAGCTGGCCGCGCTCCTGCAGCGTACCCAGAGCGTAGGCAACGGCCTTCTCGGTGGTCATGGAGATCATGGCGCCGTTCTGGCGGTTACCGATCTCACCGGCGTAAGGACCATACTCCAGGAAGGTGTGGTAGAACACGCCCTCGCCGTGAGTGACGTTCATAATGCGGTTCTTAAGACCCATGATGCCGCGGGTCGGGATCTTGAACTCAAGGTGCGTCACGATGCCCGAGGTGTCCATGCTCGTCATGATGCCGCCAGAGGTGCCGAAGACCTCAACGACCTTGCCCGAGTACTCGTCCGGGCACTCGACGACGGCCTGCTCGACAGGCTCCAGCTTGTTGCCGCTCTCGTCCTTCTTAAACAGAACGCGGGGACGACCGACCTGGAACTCAAAGCCCTCGCGGCGCATGGACTCCATCAGGACGGACAGGTGCAGAATGCCACGACCCGAGACCTCGACGCCGCTCTTGTCCTCGAGCTCCTCGATCTTCATGGTCACGTTGTTCTCGGCCTCATTGAACAGGCGCTCCTTGAGCTGACGGGCGCCCACGATGTCGCCGTCGCGACCGACGAGTGGGGAGGTCGAGGCCTCAAAGACGATGGACAGGGTCGGCGGGTCGATCTCGATGGGCTCGAGCTCGACGGGGTTCTCGGGATCGGTGTAGACATCACCGATATCGGTGCGGTCGATGCCCACGACGGCGGCGATGTCACCCGCGCCGACTTCCTGGCACTCGGTGCGGCCCAGGTAGTCAAAGGTGAAGAGCTGCTTGACGGTGGCAGTAGCGCTGGATCCATCGTTCTTGACGACCAGGATCTGGTCGCCCTGGTGGATGGTGCCGGAGTACACGCGACCGATGCCGATGCGGCCGACGAAGTTGGAGTGGTCGATAGTCACGCACTGCATGGCCAGCGGGGCGTTCTCGTCGACCTCGGGCGCAGGCATGTCGTCGATGATCATATCGAGCAGCGGATACATGTCCATGTTGCCGTCGTTGGGGTCAAGGCGGGCAAAGCCATTCATGGCGCTGGCGTAGACCACGTGCTCCATGGCAAACTCAAGCTGGTCGTCGGTGGCGCCCAGGTCGGCCATAAGGTCCAGGCAGTCGTTGTACGCCTTCTCGGGGTTAGCACCCGGACGATCGATCTTGTTGATGACGATCATAATCTTGAGGCCGGTATCGATAGCGTGACGCAGCACGAAGCGGGTCTGGGGCATGGGGCCCTCAAAAGCGTCGACCAGCAGCAGGGCGCCGTCGGCCATACGCAGCACGCGCTCGACCTCGCCGCCAAAGTCGGCGTGGCCCGGGGTGTCGATGACGTTGATCTTGACGTCCTTGTACTCGATAGAGATGTTCTTGGCGAGAATCGTAATGCCGCGCTCGCGCTCCTGGTCGTTAGAATCCAGGACGCGGTCCTCGACCTGCTGGTTGGCACGGAAGGCGTCCGTGGCACGCAGGAGCTTGTCGACCATCGTCGTCTTGCCGTGGTCGACGTGAGCGATGATGGCGATGTTCCTCAGATTGTCTACGCGCATGTAGTTCCCCTATCTTCTATCTATATACAAACGGCACGCGTATGCGACCCGCCCAGCAACACAACGCTCGACGGGAATATTGAGCCTTTTACCGAAAACTCGTTTATTTTAGCGATTTTAGATAAGAGGGGTTTCCTCACCTGCAGGTTCAGGGTCGCTCCACATAAAACCATCGCCGGCGCCCACACCCTCGTACAGTACGTATGCCGAAAAACCGCTCTCGAGCGTCGTCTCAAAGAAGCTCACGAGCAGCGCGTCATGGTAGCCGCCGTCAATTTCGACACACCCGGTGTACCCGATGGCGTAACGGGCAATGCGGCCCAAACCCTCGTCCTTAAGACCCATCTTGTGCTCGGAGATAAAGTTGGTGGCGGCCTCGAGGCACGCCTCTTCGCCGTCCTCGTCGAGTGCCGCCAGATAGCGGTTGGACGAGGCGTCTTCGATCGCAACGACAACGCCGGGATTCTCACCAGCGGCAAGATCGTCTAAAAATGCCCCGATGAGGTCGCACACCATGGCGTCGAGCTCGGCGGAGACGTTTCCGGCGTCCTGCATATCCTGTGCCATTTTTAGACCTTCCCATCGAGTCCGGCGTCGTTACATCTCTTGTGCCTCGGCAGCGATCTTGGCGGCGGCGTCGCGGGCGCGCATCATATCGGCCGCGCGCTTATCGAGTACCTTGATCTGGTTGGTCAGCATCACGGCATCGACCACGCCCCAGATGACCAAGCCCGTCGAAATCGAAAACCCAAGCGCACCAACTGTACCACGAAGGCGCGATGAGATTGCCGCGACAAGTGCGGAGACGGCAACCATCTTGATAAAGGAGGCACGGCGTTCGCGAAGCGTGCGGGCCTGCGTCACATAGGCGATGCGTGCGGCCTCGGATGCCTCCGAGCGCATCTGGGCCTCGCGGGCAATGGCGGCCGCCTCGGCCGAGACGCCACGCTCCATCAGTGCACACTCCGTCTCATGGCTACCCGTCATTTAAAAATCATCGGGCGAGAGCGTATGGACGAACTCGTCGAACTTCTCAAATTCCTGCTCGTCATCGATTTCCTCGACAACCGGAGATACGGTGCCTAGGCGGTTCATGATGTCGTCCTCCACAAACATGGGAGCATTGCTGCGCACGGCGAGGGCGATGGCATCGCTCGGACGCGCATCGATCCTATGCTCGCTGCCGTCGGCCAAAACGACGGCCGTCGCATAGAACACGGGAGGCTCGGCACGGACAATCTCGATACGCTCGAGTTTTGCATCCAGGGCATCAAGCGTATCGAGCAGCAGGTCATGGGCAATCGGGCGCTCGGCGCGACCGCTGTCGATACCACGGCTAATAGCCGCAGCCTCAAACGAACCAGTTTGGATGGAGAGGGAGCGCAGCGGCGCGGGGGAGTCCGATTTGCTGCAGCGCTCGCGAAGCACGATAAGCGATGGCACGGGACCGGCGGCCATGACGATGGTCTCTATGTCGACACGAACCATGGAACACCTCCGGTACGTAGCGGTTAACACGCGGCGCCTTCGCCGCATTGAATTGCTATACTACCCAATCTTTCGCACGGCACACAAAACCAAAATGAGTTTTATAACACACAAGAAAAAAAGCCCCGAGGCAATACCTCGAGGCTCTTCACAGTTTTGATGGTGGACCTGACAAGATTCGAACTTGTGACCTCCCGGTTATCAGCCGGACGCTCTAACCAACTGAGCTACAGGTCCATCATGGTGGAGGTTAGGGGGATCGAACCCCTGACCTCAGGCTTGCAAAGCCCGCGCTCTCCCAGCTGAGCTAAACCCCCACGGAGACAGTAATAAACACCCCAGCGGCGACTCGGCTCTCGCTGGGGTGTTTATTGCGAAAGAAAGTGGTGGACCTGACAAGATTCGAACTTGTGACCTCCCGGT
>CAJMRN010000065.1 GCA_905215815.1 uncultured bacterium
GGCATCGGCGAGCTTGCCGGCAGCCTCGGAATCGTCACGGCGCACGCGATCGAGTTCGTCGTTGGCTTCGGCAATCTGGAGACCCAGGTCGCTTGTCTGCGCACGGGCCTCGTCGCGCGAACGGGTGAGCTCGTCAACGCGCGGACGCGCAGCGCGAACGGCCTCGGCGGCCTGCTCGCGGCGCTTGGAGATACGCACGCGCTCGACCTCGGCATTGTTGGCGCTTTGCTCCAGGCGGCCGATCTCGGAAAGCAGCGAGCGGCGCTCGCCCTCAAGACGGGCAATCTCGCCGGCGGCATCGCCCTCGGCGGCACGCGCCTCCTCGACGGCCGCATTGACCTCGACGACCTGATCCGACACATGCTCAAACACGGCAGCCAGATCGGGCTCCAGACCCTCTAACTCGCGAATACGACGCTTGCGCTCCAGGGCACCCGAGGCCTCGCCGGCATCGAGTCCAACGCGCACCAGGCCGCCACAGCTCACGCGGGCGCCATCGGGAGTCACATAGGTCACACCGTCAACGACTGGTGCCGCCAGCGCGGCAGCCAAGTCATCGACCACGTAATAGCCGCCAAGCAGGGCCTCGACAACCGGGCCATAACCGGAACGCACGGACAGACGATCGACCAAACGCGAACCGGCAGCGCCCTTAGCAGCAGCACCGCCGCTCACGCCGCGCGCCATCAGCAGCGCCTCACCTGAGGCCTTCTTTTGGTCCAGAGCCGCACGGCCGGCACGCTCAAGCGTGGCGGCGTCATCAAACAGCAGGGCATCGATATCGCCGGCAAGCAGCTGCTCGACCAGGCCCTCGAGCTCACGAGGGGCCTCGAGCACATCGCCCAGACGACCCGAGACATCATCGCCCAACGCGCCCATCAGACGGCTCACCAGCGGCGAGCTGTCAGCCATGCGGGCATCGAGCTTCTTTTGGCTCACGAGCTCAGAGCGAACCTCGGACAGTTTATTGCGCGCCTCGCTCTCGCGATTACGCAGGTCCTTCAACGCCGCACGGGCGACCTCGGTGGCCTCACGCGCATCGACCTGGGCTTGGCGAGCCTGATCGAGCGCACCTTCGAGCTCCTCAGCGCGGTCGCGACGGCTCTCGAGCGAGGCCGTGACCTCCTCGAGCTGCTCGTCGATCTGCTCCAGGCGCGAGGCGTACATGTTGTCCTCGACCTCGGCGTTGCTCAGCGAGTCCTTCACCTTGGCAAGCTCGAGCGCGGCGTTATCGGCCGCACGCTGCACATCGCGCTGCTCGCGCGTAAGCTGCAAAATCTGATTGTCGAGCGCAACGCGACGCTCGTGGAGCTGGGCGGCGGCAGGACCGGCGGCGTCAACGTCGTCCTGGGCCTGCATGTGCGCACCGGTAACTTCCTCAAGCTGGGCACGCGCATCCTCGAGCTCCTCGACCACGCGACGACGCTGATGTTCGGAGCTCGAAATCTGGCCGCGCATGTCGGACAGGCGCGACACCATGTTGTGGCCTTTTTCCTCGAGCAGGCGCATATCGGAGTTAATGCGGCCGACCACGTCTTGCATATGGCGGCGCTGCTCGCCCAGATCGCCCACAAAAAGGCCCTTTTCCTCGAGCATGACCTGGAGCTTCTCGAGCTCGCGCTCCTTTTCGCCCAGGCGGTACTGCGCAAGCTCAAGCTCGGCAGCGCCCTCCTTGGAGCGGCTCTCCAGGTCGTTCCACTGCGACTGCAGCGAACGGAGCTCGTCGACGGCCAGCATCTGCGTAAGCTCGTTCGCGCGCGAGGACAGCTCTTTGTACTTGCGCGCGCGATCGACCTGACGCTCCAGCGGCCGCAGCTGACGGGCGATCTCCTTATTGATGTCGCGGGCACGGGTCAGGTGCTCGTCCATCGATTTAATCTTTTTGAGCGCACGCTCCTTGCGGCGCTTGTGCTTGGAGATGCCGGCAGCCTCCTCGATCAGGGCGCGGCGCTCCTCGGGGCGGCTCTGCAAAATGGCGTCGAGCTTGCCCTGGCTGATGATGGAATGCGTATCCTTGCCCAGGCCCGAATCGTGCAGGATGTCCTGAATGTCCATCAGGCGGCACGGGCTCGAGTTGATGAGGTACTCGCTTTCGCCCGAGCGATACATACGACGGGTGATGGCGACCTCGTCAAAGTCGACGGGCAGCATATGGTCCGAGTTATCGAGCACCAGCGTGACCTCGGCGACACCCACCGGCTTGCGCGCCGACGAGCCCGAGAAGATGACGTCCTCCATGGCCTGGCCGCGCAGCTGCTTGGCACTCTGCTCGCCCAGGACCCACAGAATCGAGTCGGAGATGTTCGATTTTCCCGAGCCGTTGGGACCGACGATGACGGTCAGGCCCGGCTCAAATGACATATGGGCACGGTCGGCAAACGACTTGAACCCTTTGAGCGTGAGGGACTTGAGATACACGGTTCCTCGCTTAAACAGGCTTCTTGTTGAGAATCACGCCGTTGGTGGTGTAGCCCATGCGGTCGAGTGCCTCGAGCGCAGCGGCTCCCTCGGCCTCCTTCTTGGAGGAACCGGTGCCGCGGCCCTGGCGAATACCGTCGATGAGAACCACAGCGGTAAAGGTGGGCGCATGCGCGGGGCCCTCGGAGCCGACCAGCTTATACGCGGGAGGCTCGTGGCCATCTGCCTGCACGCACTCCTGCAAGAACGACTTGGGGTTCGCGGGATGCTCGGCACGCTCAGAAGCCAGGTGCGGCTTGAGTGTACGGTGGATAAACTCCGCCGCCGCATCCCAGCCGGCATCCAGGTACAGGGCGCCCACGAGCGACTCGTAGACGTTCTCGAGCGCCGAGTGCAGGCCGCGCGCGCCGGTACCGGTCTCGGAAGCACCAAAGATGATGATGTCGTCGATACCCAGCTCGTGCGATACCTCGGACAGCGTGGCGCCCGAGACAAGGGACACCTTCAGGCGCGTGAGCTTGCCCTCGTCAAACTCGGGATAGGACTCAAAGAGCGAACGGGCCACCACGGCGCCCAAAATGGAATCGCCCAAAAACTCAAGGCGCTCATAGCTGGCAGAGACCGGCTGACCCTCGACGGCCGAGGGATGTGTGAGCGCCGCGCGCAGCAGCACCTTGTTATTGAACTCATGGCCCAGGATCTCCTGGGCGCGCGTGAGTCGTTCAGACAAAGCCAAGACCTAGGCCTCCTTGGCGTTTTCGATCGCGTCGACGGCGTCGGCGACAGAGTTGAGCGACAGCAGGGTCTCGTCATCGATCTCGAGGTCGAACTCGTCCTCGATGGCCGTCACCAGCTGCAGACGCTCGAGCGAATCGGCATCGAGATCGTCAAAAGTGGTCTCGTCGCTAATGTCGGCGACATCGACGCCGAGCACGTCAGCGGCGACTTCGGCGATCTTATCGAAGATTTCGGAGCGGTCCATAGCGCTTCCTCTCGTATGTCATGGAACACAACACAACACGGCAATCGGAGCCGCGTTGCAATACGGCTCCGATTCTACCCCACACGGTACAGGTTGAGCCACGTAACGAGGCTCTTATAAAACGATACCGTCCATGGAATTGGCAACGTCCTGGACAAGCCCGGCGCGCACGGCCTGGGCCGCGGCAAGCGTACCGTTCTTGACGGCCTCGACCGACGTGGCACCGTGGCCGATCAACACGACGCCGCGCAGGCCCAGCAGGATCGCGCCGCCCTTGGCATCGCCCGAAAGCTTGGCCTTAATCTCGCGCATCTGCTTTTTGATGAGCAGCGCGGCAATCTTCGTGCCGAGCGAAGACATAAAGGCACCCTTAAGCTCCTGCAGCAAAAACTTGGCAGCGCCCTCGGTGGCCTTGAGCGCGATGTTGCCCGACATGCCATCGGCGACCACGACGTCAAAATTGCCCGACGTAAGATCGGTGCCCTCGCAGTTGCCCACAAAGCCGGGAACCGCTGCCTTCATGGCCGGGAAGCACGACTTGGTAAAGATGGAGCCCTTCTCGTCCTCGGTGCCATTGGCAAGCAGACCCACGCGAGGATGCTCAATGCCCAAAACCACACGGGCATAGGCAGAGCCCATCTGGGCGAAGCGCACCATATCGTCCACCGTGACATCGGGATTGGCGCCCATATCGCACAGCACCGTCAGGCCGCCGGCGCGATTGGACAGTGCGTTGGTCAGGCACGGACGGACCGGCTGCTTCTTGCCCTCTGCCAAATACCTAAACGGTGTGACGTAGGCCGTGGCGGCAGCGGTCATGGCACCGGTCGAGCCGGCCGAGAAAAACGCGTCCGCATTGCCCTTCTTGATGGCACGGCACGCAAGCACGATCGAGGACTTGCGCTTGGTCATCACGGCGCGAATGGGATCGTCCTCCATGCTGATGACGTCGGGGGCCTCCAGGGCCTCCACGCGGGCATGCGCCGCGGCAAAGGGGTTGACGATTTCGGCAGGACCGACGGCCAAGACCTCGATCTCGGGATCTGCCGCAAGCGCGGCCTCGATACCATCGAGAACAACCTGGGGCTTCTCGTCTCCGCCCACAACGTCAACACAAACGCGAACGTTACTCATTTCATATGCTCCTTATACAAAAATGGCCGACTCATTGAGCCGGCCATTGTGGTTCCAGTTGGAACGGCATCGCATCCAGAGTATACAATTACTCGGTAACGATAACCTCGCGGTCCTTGTAGAAACCGCAGCTGGGGCACACGTGGTGCGGGAGCTTAACAGCGCCGCAACGGGGGCACGTGGACTGAGCCGCAGCCGAGATCTTCATGTTGGCGGAACGACGGGTGTGAGTGCGGATACGACCCTGCTTTTGTTTAGGTACGGGCATAGTGACCTTCCTTATGAACTATCCAGTGTGGCGATTACGCGCAAGTAGCGATACTACCACAGTTTTACTCGTCAAGCTTGAGATTCTTTAATGCTGCAAATGGATTTTCCGTGGCAGCGGCCCATTCGGCCTCTGCCTGGGCGGCGCAATCGCATTGCTCGACGTTAAGATTGATGCCGCAGGTGGGGCAAAGGCCGCGGCAATCGGGCTTGCACAGGACAACGAACGGCGTGTCCATGACGACCGCGTCGTTGATGGGCTCACCCAGATCGACGATGCGATCCTCGCCCAGCAACTCGTAGCCGTCTTCGTAGGCCTCGGGGTCCTCGGGCTCCTCAAAGAGGTAGAACTCCTCGATCTCGCCTGCGATATCAAACGAGGCGGGCTCTAGGCAGCGATCGCACTCGCCGGTGGCGTGGGCGCGGACCATGCCCGAGAGCAGAACGCCGGTACCGGCGTTGGTAAAGACAACGTCGTAGGCAATGCCGTCCTGCAGCTGGTACTCCTTCTCGCCAACCGTGAAGGCGGCGACATCGACCTTGCCGGTCAGCGGATAAGAGTCTCCGGGAAACTCGAGTTGCTCGGAAAGATCGACGGTTACGCTCGGGAACTCAGCCATTACCACTGACCGTTCTGCTGGGCGGCACCCTCGTTGAGCTGCTGACGGCAACGGGTGACGGTGCCGGTCAGGCTCTTAAGGTTCTCCTCAAGGTGCGTAAAGACCTGCTCTGCGTAATCCTCGGCGGCATAACGCGTCTCGCGCTCGTACTGCTGGGCACGGTCGCGAATGTCGTCGGCCTGCTGCTGGGCTAGGCGAACGATCTCCTGCTCACCGGCAATGGTGAGGGCCTGCTGCTGAGCGTCGGCAATGATGGAATCGGCCTGAGCGGCGGCGGAAGCCATAAGCTCCTCGCGCTCTTTGAGGATACGGCGGGACTTCTGCCACTCCTCGGGATAGCTCATGCGGATCTCATCGAGGATGTTAAAGAAGACGTCGGCGTCGATAACCTTCATCTGGGCGTTCTTGCCGAACGGCGTCTTAGCCTCTTCGATGAGCCCCTCGAGCTCGTCGACAAGACTCACGATCCTGTCGCCAGGAAAATTCTCGCCCGGCATCCGGTCTCCTTTCATAGGTAACATATCATCGAGTTAGTTTACCACATGCCACCAGGCAATAAAAAATGTCACGAAAAGCGATGTTTGAGCGCTTCGACCACGTTGGGCGGCACAAACGTCGACACGTCGCTGCCAAGCGACGCGATCTGGCGCACCACCGAGCTCGAGATATAGCCGTACTGCGGAGCACTCATGACAAAGATAGACTCCAGCTCGTTATCCAGGCGGTAGTTGAGGTCGGCCTGCTGCAGCTCGTACTCAAAGTCGGTCATGGCGCGCAGGCCCTTAACGACGGCACCTGCCCCCTGTTCACGTGCAAAGTCGACCAGCAGGCCGGTGAAAGGCAGTACCTCGATGCCGTCCAAATCGCCGAGGGCCTCGCGGGCCAGCGCCACGCGCTCGTCGAGCATAAAGGTGGTACCCACGCCGTTTTTACCCTGCGATTCGGCCACAGCGACAATCACGCTGGGAAAGATGCGGCGGGCACGGCGAATCACGTCTATGTGACCAAAGGTGATGGGATCGAAAGTGCCCGGGACGATCACGCGGTTGATGGTGTCATTCATGGGTGTCCTCCGAAGGCGCATGCTCGTCATTTTCGTTCTCGTCAGCATGGTCGTTCTCGTCCTCGGCCGCCCAGCGCAGCAAATCAACCGAGGTAATGCCGTAACGCTTCTCCCGCACGGTCTCAAAACCAGCTGGATGAGCGCCCACATCGGATGCGGCATGCTCAAACAGGGCAAAGGCCCCGGGTGCCAGCAATCCCTGCTGGGAAAGATTTTGCAGCAGCTCCTCGACCGGCTCAGCGCCAAAGGCATACGGCGGATCGAGCAGGACCAGATCAAAGGGACCGCCCGGCACGCGACCGCGCGAAGCGCTCGCCAGCACATCGCCGGTAACGACGCGCCAGCGCGAGCGGTCGCGGCAGAGCGACTCGATATTCTTGGTGATCAGACGGGCGGCATTGCGATCGATTTCGAACGTGGCGAGCGAGCGAGCGCCACGCGAGAGCATCTCGATTCCCAGGGCGCCGGAGCCGCCAAAGGCGTCCAGCACGCGAACCTCGTCCAAATCGAAGTCGAACGCCGACATGACCATGGACGCGCATGCCTCGCGCACACGATCGGTCGTGGGACGGGTGACATCGCGCCCACGCGGCTCTTCGATCTTGCGGCCGCGCCATTCACCGCCGATGATTCTCATCCTCCGCTGACCTCCTTAAAGATATGTCGATAGCGCGTGGCGACCGCGTCGCGCAAGGGACGCGTCGCCACGGAGTCAAGGTTGCAAGCATACCGCAAGAGCTCGACCGCGTCCAAATGGGCCCATTCGATAAGATCCTCATCGGCGTCAAGGTCCACAAAGCGCAGGGTCACGCCGCCATGCTGACGGTAGCCCAGGATTTCACCCTCATGGCGCAGACGCAGGTCCATCTGGGCGAGCGTAAAGCCGTCCGAGGTCTTTTCGAGCGACTGGAGACGGTCTTGTGCCGCCGAAGCGCCACCGTTGCCCTTGGAGTGCGTCATGACCAGGCAGGTGCCCGACACGCTGCCGCGGCCCACGCGACCGCGCAGCTGGTGCAGGGCTGCCAAGCCAAAGCGCTCACCGTTCTCGATGACCATGACGGTGGCGTTGGGCACGTCGACACCCACCTCGACCACCGTGGTCGAGACGAGCACGTCGATCTCTCCGCGCTTGAAAGCATCGATCACGCGGTCCTTCTCCCCCGCCGGCATGCGGCCGTGAAGGCGCTCAATGGTAAGTCCCGGCAGCGTGAGGCGCAGTCGTTCGAGCTCGGTCGCCGTATCGTGCAGCGGCACGGGAACGGTCACGCGGCCCTCGTCATCGCGGGCGATACCGGGGACATCCTCAAGCTCATCGGCCGAGTCGCTCGGCTCCACAAGCGGGCAGATCACATAGGCCTGCTGACCCTTTTCGTGCGCCTCGCGGATGGCTCCGTAGGCCAGGTCGCGGCTCGACTCGGTGAGCACACGCGTCGTGACGCCCGCGCCCGGAACGGGACGATGGCGAATGATGCTCGTGTCCAGGTCGCCATAGACCGAGAGCGCCAACGTACGCGGGATCGGCGTCGCCGTCATAACGAGCAGGTCGGCACCCGGGCCCTTGGCACGCAGGGCATTGCGCTGGCCCACACCAAAGCGGTGCTGCTCGTCGATGACGACAAACGACAGATGCTTAAACGTCACGTCATCCGAAAGGACCGCGTGGGTTCCAAAGAGGACATCGAGCTCGCCCGATTCCAGCTGCGCATGGATCTGCTCGCGTTCGGCCGCCGGCGTGGCACCCGTCAGGAGCGCCCAAGACATGCCAGCCTGCGAGAGCAAGGGGCCGGTCTTATCGGCATATTGGCGCGCCAGCACGCCCGTAGGCGCCATAACGCAGGATTGGGTGCCCGAATCGGCCGCGACAGCCAGTGCGCTGGCGGCAACGGCAGTCTTGCCGGTACCGACGTCGCCGAGCAGCAGGCGGTTCATCACGCGCCCGCCATCGCACATGTCGTGCAGGATATCTTGGAACGCGGCCTCCTGCTCATCGCTCAGCGAAAACGGCAGGGCTTCCCTGAGCGCCGTCAGGTGCTCGCCCGCGGCGTGGGCGTAGGGAGCGACTTCGACCAGGCCACCGTCGTTGCGCAGGCGCAGCGCCAGCTGAAGGCAGAGGCACTCCTCGTAGGCAAGGCGGCGGCGCGCGATATCGCGCTCGGCCATACTCGAGGGAAAGTGAATTGAACGCAGCGCACGAGCATTGCTCATCAGACGGCGCTTGACGCGCAAGCGTGCGGGAATCGGATCGAAGGGATTGCCGACAACCTCGAGCGCACCGCTAACGATGCGGCGCATCCACGCCTGGCTCACGCCATCGCTCACGTAATGGACCGGCAGCATGGTGCCCGCGGCACGCCCGCCCTCGAGCTTTTCGAAATGCGGAGAGGCCATCTGCTTAAAGCCGTAGGCAAACTCGACCTTACCCATCACGGCCAGGCGGTCTCCCTGCTTAAACTGCTGGGCAATCCAGGGCTGACGGAAAAAGGCGACTTGCAGCACGCCCGTCTCGTCCACCAGCGAGACCTCGGTCACCTGCATACGCGGGCGAGGCTGCTTTTGGACGATACGGTCGACCGTGGCGACTATCGTGCACACGGTACCGATTGGCGCCATCTCGATGGACCAGGAGCGTGTAAAGTCGAGATATCGATGAGGGATATGGAGAAGGAGGTCCCCCACCGTCCGAATTCCCAGACGGCGAAGGGCCTCCTCACGTTTACCCGAAACATATTTGAGTCGCGCGATATCCTCGTCGAGCGCATTGCTCTGGGCAAAGCGCTCCGAGACGCGCGGCACGGAGCACAGCTCGGACATGGGCAGATGCCTACTCGATCGAGAAGATCACGGGATAGAGCGGCTGCTCGCCACGATGGGCGTCGATCTCCAGGTCGGGCTGAGCCTCCTCAATGGCGTCGACGATCTCCTGGAAGGCCTCATCGGACAGCTCCTCGCCGGCCAGAATCGTCAGTGCGTCGCCCTCCTCTTCCTCCTGCATGCGGTTGATGCAGTCGAGCGTGACCTGCTTCACATCGGAGCCGACCACGTCAATGGAACCGGCAATGATACCCATGACGTCACCGGAGTGAATCGGAGAGCCGTCAGAGGCGCTGGAATCGCGCACGGCACGGGTGACCTCGCCATCGCGGACCTCGCTGATGGCGTCGACCATAGCGGCGACGGCGTCCTCGAGCTCGGAATCGGGCAGGACCGCGAACAGCGCGGAGAAGGCCTGCGGAACGGTCTTAGTGGGAACGACGGCGACCTTCTTGTCGGTGCAGGCAGAGGCAGCGGCCTCGGCAGCCATGCGGATGTTGCCGTTATTGGGCAGGATGATGACCGAGGTCGCGCTGACCTGGTCGACGGCGCCCAGCAGGTCGGCGGTCGAGGGGTTCATGGTCTGACCACCCGAGACGATCACGTCAACGCCGAGGGACTTGAGGATGTCGGCCTCGCCGGAACCGGCGGCAACGGCGACAAAGCCCAAAGCCTTGACAGGTTCGGCAGCCTTTTCCTGGTCCTCATGAATCTTGGCGGTACGGTCGTGGGCCTCCATCTCCATGTTGTGGATAAAGACCTCGTAGATCTGACCAAGCTGCAGCATGTGCTCGAGCACCAGGTTGGGGGTATTGGAGTGCACGTGAATCTTGTAGTCGGGGTAGGCACCCACGAGCAGCTCGCAGTCGCCCATGGAGCCCAGGAACTTAAGGCACTCGTCCTCGTCAAACGGGGCGTCGGCCTTAAAGAGGAACTCGTTGCAGTAGCGGAACTCCGAGCCCTCCCAGTCGTCGTTGGCCTCGATCTCAACGCGACCAAGGGCCGCGTCGCGGGCAGAGCCAGCGGAATCAAACGTGGCGGAGAAATCCTCGACAACGGTGCTGCGGCCAAGCGCGGCAGCAACAAAGTTCTCCAGGAAGATGGCAAAACCAAAGGCGCCGGAGTCGACCACGCCGTTCTCCTTCAGAACGGGCAGCAGGTCGGGCGTGCGGGCGACGGACTGGTAGGCCTCGACGACGATGGCATCGAGCGCGTCCTCGGCCGAGAACTTCTTCTTTTCGCACTCGTCGGCCTTGGTCGAGACATCGCGCAGCACCGTGAGGATCGTGCCCTCGATGGGCTTGCGGACGGCCTGGAAGGCGACCTTGACGGCACGACGGAAGGCGAAGGCGATGTTGGCAGACGTAATGGGCTCATCGGCAGAGACGAGACCTTCGGCCACGCCGCGCAGAATCTGCGAGGTAATGACGCCGGAGTTGCCGCGGGCACCCATCAGGGAACCGTGGGTGATGGCGCCGGCGATGGCCTCCATATCGGCATCGGCGGGAAGGGCGGAAAGCTCCTTGGTCACCGAGGCGAGCGTGAGCGACATGTTGGTGCCGGTGTCGCCGTCGGGTACGGGGAAGACGTTGAGCTTGTTGATCTCCTCGGCCTTGTCGGAAACGGCAGCCGCAGCGATCGGAAAACAGGTGCGAATGGTCTTTGCAATCATGGGTATTTGAATCTCCGTTTTCGGATGCTAGTTCAGACGGCTCTTGAGCGCGTCGATATGGATGCCGATCTTAAGGCTGGCGGGATCGATCTGGGCGATCTCCTGCAGGGTGAAGGCAACGGAGCTCGAAAGATTGTGGCAGACGGACTTCATGTTGACGCCATTCTCGAGCACGACGTGAAGATCGACCGTAAGGCCGTTCTCGTCGGCGGAGACAAGCACGCCCTTGCGGAGGCGCTGACCGGCAAGCAGGCGCACGCTCTCAGCGCCCTGGAGCTGTTCGGCCATACCGACGACGCCATAGCACGTCATCGCGGCATAACCGGCAATATCGGCAATAAC
>CAJMRN010000066.1 GCA_905215815.1 uncultured bacterium
GGCACGGGGCCATCTCTTCCCCGACAATGACTGGCAGCATCATATGTTCACCGCCATCACCCTGGCACTCTGCGGGCGTGAGAAGGAGGCCGCACAGTATGCCGAGAGCTACCTCAACGACGATGCCGTGCTCACCTGTGCCGTAAAGTCGGGAGCTAAGGCAATTCATCCCGGCTATGGCTTTTTCTCCGAGAAGGCGAGCTTCGTGCGAGACTGCGACAAGTATGGCCTGGCGTTTGTCGGTCCTTCGGCCGAGGTGATCGACAGCATGGGCGACAAGGACGCCGCACGTCGAACGGCTGCTGCGGCGGGCGTGCCCATCGTGCCGGGTTGCGATCTGCTCAAAAGTCCCGAGGAGGCGACGGCCGAGGCCGAGCGCATTGGCTGCCCCGTGCTTATTAAGGCACGTGCCGGCGGTGGCGGCCGCGGCATTCGCAAGGTCGAGCGCGTGGAAGATGCGGCAAAGGCGTTTATCGAGGCGCGTGCCGAGGGCGAGGCCGTTTTTGGCGACGGCGAGTGCTACATGGAGAAGTTCGTCGCGCCGGCGCACCATGTTGAGGTGCAGATTATGGCCGATAAGCAGGGCCATGTGTTTTCGCTCGGCGAGCGCGAGTGCTCGGTGCAGCGCCGCAACCAAAAGCTGATCGAGGAGAGCCCCGCGCCGTGCCTCGACGGACACGATGACATTCGTGCTCGCATGCACAAAGCCGCGCGCGACCTGGCTCGTGCCGTCGGCTACGAAGGAGCCGGTACTATCGAGTTCCTGTATTCGGACGACGGCAATTTCTACTTTATGGAAATGAACACGCGCTTGCAGGTGGAGCATCCGGTTACGGAGTTTGTGACCGATACCGACTTGGTCAAGTGGCAGCTGCGCGTGGCAGCCGGCCAGCCTCTGCCCTTTGAGCAGGAGGACATGCCAGTCCGCAACCACGCCATGGAGTGCCGCATCAATGCCGAAACGCCGGACTTTCTGCCGTCATGCGGAACGATCACCGCGTTGCGTGTGCCGGGTGGTCCGCGCGTGCGCTGGGATTCCGCCATGTTTACCGGCGCGAAAGTCCCGCCGTACTACGATTCCATGCTCGGCAAGCTCATCGTGTGTGCGCCCACGCGCGACGGCGCCATTCGCAAGATGCGCTCGGCCCTGGGCGAGCTCGTGATTGAGGGCGTGAGCGAAAACAGCGAGCTTCAGCTCGACGTGCTGGCAAACGACGAGTTCTTGTCGGGCATGTATCACACCGATCTGATGGGGCATCTCTATGCTGATGAATAGAAAAGCGAAGACGGTCAACGTCCTCGAGGGGCCGATGACCGAGTCGTGCGCCGAGTTTCCCGCGCGCCACGTGTTTATCAAGTGCCCGGAGTGCCGCCGCGTAATCGATGAGGCACGCCTGCACGACAACCTCGAGGTCTGCCCTCGTTGCGGCAAACACTTTCGCGTGAGCGGTCGCGCGCGCATGCGCATGACGGTCGACGAGGGCGCGTTTGAGGAATGGGATGCTAATCTGGCGTCGGAGGATTTCCTCTTGTTTCCCGGCTATGCCGACAAGCTCAAGAGCGTGAGCGAGCGTTCGGGCGAGCGCGATGCCGTTGTGTGCGGCAGGGGCAAAATCTGCGGTTGCGATACCGCGCTCTTCTTTATGGATGCCATCTTTATGATGGGCTCGATGGGCTCCGTGGTGGGCGAGAAGATCTGCCGCACATTTGAGCGTGCGACCGAGCTGGGACTGCCGGTCGTTGGCTTTACCGTATCGGGTGGCGCCCGCATGCAGGAGGGCGTGACGTCGCTTATGCAGATGGCCAAAATCTCTGCGGCGGTTAGGCGCCATAGCGAGGCGGGCGGCCTGTATATCACGGTGCTCACTGACCCCACGACCGGAGGCGTAACCGCGAGCTTTGCCATGGAGGGCGATATTATCCTGGCCGAGCCCGATGCCCTGACGGCATTTGCCGGCCCGCGCGTGATCGAGCAGAACATGCACAAGCGCCTGCCCAAGGGATTCCAGCGCTCCGAGTTTTTGCTGGAGCACGGCTTTTGCGATGCCGTTGTTCCGCGTGGCGAGATTGCGCTCACGGTAGGCGAGCTGCTGGCGCTGCACGAAGGGCACGCGCCCGGCCTGGGGGCACCGCATGAGATCGTGCATACGGGTCGCCGCGGCAAAAAGCTGGGACACTTGTTCAAGCGCTCGGCCGCACCAAAAACCGCGCTCGAGATTGTCAAGCAGACCCGCTCGGCAGATCGCGCCACGGCAGGCGAGATGATCTCGCTGGGCCTGGATGGATTTGTGGAGCTGCACGGCGACCGCTACTTTGGCGACGACGCCGCTGTGGTGGGTGGCATTGGCTGGAAAGATGGACGCCCCGTAACGGTCATCGCCATCGAGCGCGGCACCACGACCAAAGAGCGCATGCGTCGCAACTTTGGTATGGCACATCCCGAGGGCTACCGCAAAGCGCGTCGCCTGATGCGCCAGGCCGAAAAGTTTGGTCGACCGGTTCTGTGCCTGGTCGATACTTCGGGCGCGTTTTGCGGCATCGGTGCCGAGGAGCGCGGCCAGGGCGAGGCGATTGCCCAGAATCTCATGGAGATGAGCGGCCTTAAGACGCCGATTGTCTCGGTGGTAACAGGCGAGGGCGGCTCTGGCGGCGCGCTGGCGCTGTCCGTGGCCGACCGCATCCTGATGCTCTCGAGCTCGGCCTATTCGGTCGTGAGCCCCGAGGCCTGTGCGTCGATTCTGTGGAAGGATACCGAGCGCGCGAATGAGGCCGCCGAGGCGCTTAAGCTCACGGCTCCCGATCTGTTGGCGCTCGGCATCATCGACGGCATTGTTGACGATAGGGGTCTGTCGCATGAGGAGATCGCCGGCGCCGTCATGTCCTCGGCATTTGATGCCTTCGATACGCTTGGGCGGCTCGACGACGCGACCCTCACAAACCTCCGCTACGAAAAGTACCGCGCAATCGGTCAGTATCGCACGATGTGACAAAGGGACAGTCCGCATGTCACATTGGGAAAGGGTTCCTGTGTCACAAGTTTCTAACACCTCGTTTACAACGATGGTCTCATCAAACGCCATGGCCGTGGTGGACTATCTGTCCAAAAGCATGATGTCGGCGTTGCCGTTTATTGTCTGCGCGGCGTTGTTCCGCACCGTCGCCGTCATTATGGGCGAAGGCATGCTGGGCCTATGGTCTGCCGATTCCGAAATCTATCGCCTGTTCTACAGTTGGCTCTATAACGCCGGTTACTACTTTTTGCCCATTTATCTTGGTTGGGCGGCCGCCCGCCAGCTCGGTTGCTCGGAGCAGCTGGGCATGATGCTGGGCGGCGTATTGATTGCGCCCGATCTGCTTAAGCTCGTCGATGCCGCATCGACGACGGGGACATCGATGACTTCCGTGTATGGCCTGCTTCCCGCGCCGGTCAACGATTACACGACGACTGTTATTCCGGTTCTCATCTCGGTACCCGTGCTTTGGCAAGTGGAGTGTTTCTTTCAGCGCGTTATCCCTAAGGCCGTGGCGTTTTCGTTTGTTCCGTTTGCGACCATGCTTGTCATGGTTCCGGTTTCGCTGTGTATCACGGCGCCGGCGGGCAGCTATCTGGGCATGCTGTTGGGCCAGCTTATGTTTATGCTTGGCAATTCCGGTGGCATCGTGTCGCTGCTCACGCTCATGGGGCTTGCCGCGGGCTGGGAGTTCCTTAAGATCGCGGGTGTCAGCAATGTTGTCCTATCGCTCGCCTATGCGCAGTTTATGAGTGTGGGGACGGATTCGTGCATTCTGATCGCTGCGACGATGGCAACGTTCGCCGTTTGGGGCATGCCCTTTGGCGCGTCGCTCCGCGTTGCGGATAAGGACGAGAAGGCGCTCATGCTGGGTTATTCGATCTCGGGTGTTCTTGGCGGCGTAAGCGAGCCGGCGCTGTACGGTTGCGGCTTTAAATATGGCAGGTGCCTGACGTGCATGGCCATTGGCGGCGCCGTCGGAGGCCTTGTTGCGGCCGTGGGCCACGTTACGGCCTATACCATCGGCATGACGAATGTCCTCATGGTCATTGGCTTTGCCACGGGCGGCATTTCGAACCTACTGTGGTGCTGTGTTGCCGGTGGCACGGCATTTGCGGTGTCTGCGGCGCTGAGCTACTGCTTTGGCGTGGTGCCGGCGAAGGGACAGGCGACGGGGAACGGAGCCGATTCGCCCGAAACGGTGGCGAGCGCTGCTGAAGTAAGCGCATAAACCTGTGCGACAAAAGGACGATTCCTTTGTCACATTCCAAGGCCGTGGCCCGTGTGGGCTGCGGCCTTTTTGTATCTTGAGGACAAAGTGGCTACACTACAATCCGTTTGAGCAATAGATATATAGGTAGTACCGTGGGGGCGGATGCAGATGGTCGAGTGGATAGTTAAGCGCGCGCAGGGCGATCGTGCGCGTGTGGGCACGTTAGCGGGCATGGTGTGTATTGTCGCCAATGTTGCGCTTTGTGCTGCGAAGGGCGCCATCGGTGTGATTTCGGGATCGGTTTCGATCGTGGCGGATGCCATGAACAACCTGTCCGATGCCAGCTCGAATATCGTGAGCGTGCTGGGCTTTAAGCTGGCGAGCAAGCCGGCCGACCCCGAGCATCCTTACGGCCACGGTCGCTACGAGTATCTCTCGGGTCTGGTCGTGGCGGCCCTCGTGCTGCTGATTGGCGTTGAGCTGGTGAAGTCCTCGGTCGAGCGCGTCATTCACCCCGAACCTGTCGAGTTCTCGCTTGCCCTGGTGGCAGTTCTCGTGCTCTCGATGGTCGTTAAGCTGTGGATGGCGGCCCTCAACCAAAAGCTCGGCGACCGTATCGAGTCCGAGACACTGCATGCGACTGCCCAGGATTCCAAGAACGATGTCCTGGCCACGGGCGCTGTGCTGGCGTGCGCAATTGTTTCGCAGGTGACGCACATCAATCTTGACGCATGGGTCGGCCTTGCCGTTGGCGCCTATATTGGCTGGAGCGGTTTTGAACTCATCCAGGATACGGTGAGCCCTCTTTTGGGTCAGTCGCCCGATCCTAAGCTGGTCAAGCACATTCGAGACAAGATCATGAGCTATCCCGGCGTTTTGGGCGTTCACGATCTGATGGTTCATGACTACGGCCCGGGCAGGAAATTCGCAAGCGCTCACGCCGAGATGGCAGCCGAGGCCAGCCCGCTGGAAAGTCACGACACGCTCGATAACATCGAGCAGGCGTTTAGGAACGAAGACGGCATGATTGTCACGCTCCATTACGACCCCATCGTGACCGACGATCCAAAGGTGGCGAGCATGCGTTTACGCATTAACGCCATGGCCCAACAGATCGATAGCCGCCTTTCGATTCACGATCTGCGCTGTGTGCCGGGTCCCACGCACACCAACGTGATCTTTGACTGCGTGCGTCCCTCGGATCTGCAGATGAGTGCCGAAGACTTGAAGCACACGCTGGCACAACGGGTCGAATCGGAATATCCCAAGTCGATTGCCAAGATTACGATCGACGAAGACTACGTAGGGCATACCCACGAGTAGGGCTGTGCCGGCAAAGCAAGTTATACAGAAGGGGAGACTATGAAGAAGCTGTATCTGCTCCGCCACGGCCAGACGGAATTCAACGTCAAAAAGCTCGTCCAGGGACGCTGCGATTCACCGCTCACCAATTTGGGTCGTCAACAGGCACAGACAGCCGCCGCATGGCTCAAGGTCCATGGCGTCGTCCCCGACAAAGTAGTCTCATCACCCTTAGGCCGAGCCATGGACACGGCAAGTCTCGTCGCATGCGAACTCCTCGGTCCGGATGCAGCAGTCGAGCCCTGCGAAGGCATCATCGAGCGCTGCTACGGAACCTTTGAGGAAGGTCCCCACGACGCATTGCCTACCGACGTATGGGATCCGGGCGAGGACCTGGTCCCCTTCGGAGGAGAAGGAAGCCGCGCGCTGCAAGAGCGCATGGTAGACACCCTCACCAATCTCATGGGCGCCGAGGGCATCGAAACCCTTCTAGCAGTAAGCCACGGCAGCGCCAGCCGCCAATTCATCAAGGCTGCAGCCCCAGAGGGCTTCGAGCTCCCAGCAAAACTCCCCAACTGCGCCATCATGATCTTCGATTTCGATGAGCAAAAGCCACAAGCAGAAGGCGAACCTCATCAATGTAAGTTCACCCTCCAGCAAATAGTGGACCCCCAACAAAGTAATTAGCTGAGCGAGCAGAGTTAAGCAGACATCAACGTGTCGTCTCCCGAGCTTGGCAGAGGGGCGGCGAAATATATTAAGTTTGTCGCGAGTTCCGCACGCAAAGGAAAGCACTTAATGTGCTTTCCGTCTTGCGCAGGACTGTAGAGCAGCAAACTTAATATATTTCGCCGCCCCTCTGCCAAGCCCAGGCGACTCCACGCACTTTACCTGCGTAAACAATGTGAGTGAAATATGAATCTCGATGGATACGCCCGCAGCCGTGTATACTAAACAGCTGTGTGAAACCAGGGGAGTATTCTGGCTGGACAAAATGCCTGCTTAATAGGGTTGTCAGGTAGTCTGGGCGCAATACAAGACTGGGGAGCACGTCGTGTAAGTAGTGGTCCTCTAGGGGCGTACGCTCGGTGGTGTACGCATTGTCCCAAGACCACGCGAGAGTTGGGATCATATCTTGATCAGCATGATTCTCGGCCGCAAGATTGGCATGACCCAGGTTTGGGACGAGGACGACAACGTCGTTCCCGTCACGGTCATCCAGGCTGGCCCCTGCGCTGTCTCGCAGGTTAAAACTCAGGCAACCGACGGCTATGACGCCGTCCAGATCGGTTTCGGCGACATCAAGGCCAAGAACGTGAACAAGCCCATGGCTGGTCACTTCGCTAAGGCTGGCGTCGAGCCTGTCCGTTTCCTTCGTGAGGTCCGCGTCGAGAACGGCGAGGAGCACAAGGTCGGCGAGGTCGTCACCGTCGCTGATTTCGCTGATGTCGAGAAGGTCGACGTCATCGGTACCTCCAAGGGTAAGGGCTTCCAGGGTCGCATCAAGCGCTGGGGTCAGCGCCGCGGTCCTATGACGCATGGTTCTCACTTCCAGCGTCACCCCGGTTCTATCGGTCAGTGCGCCTATCCTGCGCGCGTCCTCAAGGGCGTCAAGATGGCCGGTCACATGGGTAACGAGCGCGTTACCGTCAAGAACCTTTCCGTTGTCCGCATCGATGCCGAGCAGAACCTCATCTTGGTCAAGGGCGCTGTCCCGGGTGCCAAGAATGGTCTCGTCGCCATCCGTATGGCCTAAGGGCCCAGCCCATTTAGCCCAGCGTCATACCAAGGAGAACACTTAAATGGCAAAGTTTGAAGTAAAGAACAGCGAGGGCAAGAAGGTCGCCGAGGCCGAGCTCGCCGCTGAGGTGTACGGCATCGAGCCGAACATCCACGTTATGCACCACATCGTCAAGTGCCAGATGGCCTCTTGGCGTCAGGGCACCCAGTCCGCTAAGGGCCGCTCTGAGGTTTCCGGTGGCGGCAAGAAGCCTTGGCGTCAGAAGGGCACCGGCCGTGCCCGCCAGGGTTCCATCCGTGCTGCCCAGTGGCGTCACGGTGGCGTTGTCTTCGCCCCCAAGCCCCGTTCCTACGCTAAGCGTATGAACAACAAGGAGGTCAAGCTGGCTATGCGCTCTGCGCTGTCCGCCAAGCTGGCCGATGGCGAGCTTGTGCTCGTCGACGACTACGGCTTCGAGAAGCCTTCCACCAAGGCTGCCGTTGCCATGCTCAAGGCTCTCGGCCTTGAGGGCAAGCGTCTGACCATCATCGTTCGCGATGAGGACGTCAACGCCTATCTGTCGTTCCGCAACATTCCCAAGACGTTCATCATCACTGCCGACGAGGCCAACACCTACGATCTCGTCAACAACAACGCCGTGCTGATGCCCGCCGACATCGCCGCTCACTTCGGGGAGGTGCTTGCTTAAATGACCGCCCACGAGATCATCATCCGTCCGATCGTGTCCGAGCGTTCCTTCTCCGGCATGGAGCAGAACAAGTACACGTTCGAGGTCGCCAAGGATGCTAACAAGTATCAGATCAAGGACGCTGTCGAGGAGATCTTCGGCGTCAAGGTCGTTCGCGTGAACACCCTGACGGTCAAGCCCAAGACCAAGCGCGTGCGCTATGTCGCCGGCAAGACCCGTTCTTGGAAGAAGGCCATCGTCACGCTGGCCGAGGGCGACACCATCGAGGTCTTTGGCAACCAGGCCTAAGACTCGCTGCTGTTGAGTGAGCTCATGCCTCCCAAATAGGGGAGGCGAGAGCTCAAGGTTTTGGGCGTATAAAATGGACACGCCCGGAGCCGTGTATACGTCCGGTGTCATCGCACCCGAGGCAGAACCTCGAATCCCTGTCTGCGATGGCTAACGGATTCCTATTGAAAGGGATTGTAATGGCTGTAAAGCACCTTAAGCCGACCTCCGCTGGTAGGCGTTGGCAGACGATCTCCGACTTCTCCGAGATCACCTGCACCAAGCCCGAGAAGTCTCTTCTCGAGCCCCTGCCCAAGAAGGCCGGTCGTAACAACAACGGCCGCATCACCACCCGCCACCAGGGCGGCGGCGTGAAGCGTCGTTACCGCGTGATCGACTTCCAGCTCTCCTCGATGGTTCACAGCGGCATCAAGAATGTCGGCGTCATCACCCAGAAGAACTATTCCTCCCTGATGGATCACATCGGCTCCGGCCGCGAGTGGGATCTGCACGGCAAGCAGGGTCTTGTGATGCTGCCGCCGTTCCTGACCCGCGAGAACATGGGCGTTTATTCCGGCCTGCTGGACGCGCTCAAATCCAACTGCACCTATCTGCGCCTTTCCCGTCAGGAATACATCGTGCTGACCAACAGCCACACGATCTACAACATGGATTACACCGACGCGCTCAAGTATCACGTTGAAAAGGGCGCGGACGTGACCGTGCTCTATGCGCACGGCGCGAAGGCTGTCGGCACCGAGGGCGAAAACGACACGTTCCTCTCCGTCGATGAGGACGGCAAGGTTACGGGCATGGAAATCGGTTCCTCCGTGCCGACCCGCGACTGCGCCTCCCTGAAGGTCTACATCACCAAGCGCGAGCTGCTGCGCCAGCTCGTCGAGCAGGCGGCGGCCAACGGCATGCACGACTTTGACCGCGACATTCTCCAGCGCAACATCAACGACGGCAACCTGCGGGTTTACGGCTACGAATACAAGGGGCTGGCCTGCCAGATCGACTCCATCCAGTCCTACTTCAATTTCAACATGTCGCTGCTCTCCGGCGACGTGCGCCGTCAGCTCTTCCCGGCAGATCGCCCGGTGTATACCAAGGTGCGCGACGACCTGCCGACCCGCTATGTGGAGGAGTGCGAGTGCTCCAACTCCCTGATCGCCAACGGCTGCATGATCGAAGGCACGGTCATCAACTCCGTCATCTTCCGCGGCGTGAAGGTCGCCAAGGGCGCGGTCGTCAAGAACTCCATCGTCATGCAGGACGCGCAGATTCAGGAAGGCGCGGAGATCGACCACTGCATTCTGGATAAGCAGAGCGTCATCCGCCGCAACGGCCGCCTGATCGCGCCCGCCGCTTACCCGATCGTCATCGCCAAAAACGTTGTGATTTAACGCCAAGCGGGGGCTGTTCATGTGTGGACGGTTCCCGCATTTTCATCAAAACATAGGAGGAATTCCCATGAAGATTCTCTTTGCGGCATCCGAATGTGTCCCTTTCATTAAGACCGGCGGTCTGGCCGACGTGGTCGGCGCGCTCTCCCCGGTGCTCAAGGCGCAGGGCGCGGACGTGCGCGTCATCCTGCCGCTGTATGCCGCCATCCCGGAGCAGTACGTCAGCCAGATGAAGCTGGAATGTGAGTTTGAGGTCGAGCTTTGCTGGCGCCGCCAGTATTGCGGCATCAAGAGCCTCGAATATCAGGGCGTGACCTTCTATTTCGTGGATAATCAGTATTACTTCGGCCGTTCCTACATCTACGGTCTGGGCGGCGACGAATACGAGCGCTTCGGCTTCTTCGACCGCGCGGTGATCGACGCGCTGGTTCACCTCGACTTCAAGCCCGACGTGATCCACTGCCACGACTGGCAGACCGGCATGATTCCTGCCCTGCTCAAGATTCAGTATGCGCAATATCCGTTCTATCAGGATATGAAGACCGTTTACACCATCCACAACCTCCAGTATCAGGGCGTGTTCCCGATCAAGGCGGTTCAGGATACGCTCGGTCTGGGCGACGATCTGTTCACCTCGGACAAGCTGGAGTGCTACGGCTGCGCGAACTACATGAAGGCCGGCCTTGTCTACGCGGACGAGCTGACCACCGTTTCCCCGAGCTACGCGGACGAAATCCAGACCGCGTTCTACGGCGAGCGTCTGGACGGCCTCCTGCGCGCGCGCAAGGATCAGCTCGTGGGCATCCTCAACGGCATCGACGTGAACGATTACGACCCGGCGAAGGATCCGCAGATCTACGCGAACTACGATCCGTATCACCTCGGCGGCAAGGAGACCTGCAAGGCGGAGCTGCAAAAGGAGCTCGGCCTGACGGTTGACCCGACCGTGCCGCTGGTGGGCATCATCTCCCGCCTTTCCAACCAGAAGGGCTTTGACCTGATCGAGTGCGTCATCCGCGAGCTGATGGCGACCGGTATTCAGCTCGTCGTGCTCGGCATGGGCGAGGCGAAATACACCAACCTGTTCTCGTGGGCGGAGAGCGAGTATCCGGGTCGGCTGGCGGCGCGCTTCGCGATGAACCACCAGCTGGCGCACCGCATCTACGCGGGCAGCGACATGTTCCTCATGCCCAGCCAGTTCGAGCCGTGCGGCCTCTCCCAGATGATCGCCATGCGCTATGGCTCTGTGCCGATCGCGCGCGAGACCGGCGGCCTGCGCGACACCGTGCTCTCCTACAACAAGTTCACCGACGAGGGCAACGGCTTCACGTTCTTCAACTATAACGCGCACGACATGCTGCACACCGTCCGCCGCGCCGTGCACTACTATCAGAACAACCGCGAGGTCTGGTATCGCCTGATCGTGCGCGGCATGACCGGCGACTATAGCTGGTATTCCTCCGCCGGCAAGTACATGGCGCTCTACGAGGACGTGACCCGTCCCGCGACGAGCTTCACGCTCACCGAGGAGACGCCCGAAAACCCTAAGACCGCCCCGGCTTCTCAGGCGGAGGTCGGGGATGTGAAGGAAGCGCCCAAGGCCGAGGAAAAGCCCAAGGCCAAGCGCGGCCGCAAG
>CAJMRN010000067.1 GCA_905215815.1 uncultured bacterium
CAGTGACTAGTCGTTTAAGAACGTCCCCAATGACTAGGCGAGGGCGGCCATGATGGTGCGGGCGACGCCGTCGTGGTCGTTGTCGTATTCGGTGATGGCGTCGGCGGCCTCGCGGTCCTTGGGCTCGGCGTTGATCATGGCCATGCCGTGGCCCGCTGCCTGCAGCATGGGGATGTCGTTGATGTTGTCGCCGAACGCCCAGGCGTCGGCGAGACGCTCGCCCAGGTGCTCGCATAGCCACGTGAGGGCCGTTCCCTTGGTGGCGCCCTCGCCCATGACCTCGATATTCATGGCGTACGAACGCGTGACCTCAATGCCTCCGAGCGTGTCGAGCTCCGCCGCGATGGCGTCGCGATCGGTCGGGTCGTGCCAGTACATGGCGATGCGTTCGAGCGTCTCGACCTCGTCGATCTTGCTGTCGATATCCATGTCGATCGGTGTTCGTGTGCGTTTGAGCGAAGTCGCGATGTGGGGGTCGCCGCCACAGAACTCATCCAGGCGCGTGTAGAGCGAGCGGGGGAGGAAGCACTGCCCGTCCGCGAAGATATCGAAGGTCACATCGTGGCCGGCGGCGATGCGATGGATGCGATGGGCAATGCCGCAATCGAGCGGACGGCTCAAGATACACGTGGCACGCGAGGCGTCGGTGGGCACGTCGTCGTCGAGCTGCCAGACGCTGGCGCCATTGGCGCAGACGGCATAGTGCACGGCGGGATGGGCGAGGATGGGCTCGAAGATGCCCGACAGCGGGCGTCCCGTGCAGGGTACAAATTCAATCCCGCGTCGAGCGAGCTCGTCGAGCATCGCCCAGGTGGCATCGCTCATCTGCTTATCGCTCGTCAGCAGCGTTCCGTCCATATCGGAAAACACAATCATTTGATGCAGCCCTTTCTGCTGGCATAAAAAGCGTGGCCGAGGGCGGTGATGCCCTAGCCACGCTCGAGTTCTATAACGGTCCGCGTCCTAGCGGTCGGCGAGCGGCTTGTACTCCAGCGGCTCAATCACCGGACGATAGGCCGGGCGAATAATACGGTGCGCGCAGAAGAGCTCTTCCATGCGGTGTGCCGACCAGCCGGCCATGCGGGCAACGGCGAATAGCGGCGTAAAAAGCGTCTCGGGCACGCCGAGCATCTTGTAGATAAAGCCTGTGTACAGGTCGATGTTGGCGCAGATGGGCTTGGTCATGCCGTGGTCACGCATCACCTGCGGTGCCAGGCGCTCGATGCGCTCGATAAGCGCGAATTCCTCGCCCAGGTCCTTCTTGGCGGCAAGCGTGCGCGCGTAACGGCGGCACACCTCGGCGCGCGGGTCGCTGAGCGTGTAGACGGCGTGGCCCATGCCGTAGATGAGACCCGTGCCGTCGAAGGCCTGCTTGTCGAGAATCTTGCCCAGGTAGGCTGCGACCTCGTCCTCGTCCTCCCAATTGGAGACGTGCGCACGGATGTCCTCGTGCATGGACACGACCTTGGCGTTGGCACCGCCGTGGCGCGGGCCCTTGAGCGAGCCGATAGCCGCGGCGTAGGCGGAATACGGGTCGGTGGCCGAGGAGGACAGCACGCGGCAGGCAAACGTGGAGTTGTTGCCGCCGCCGTGCTCGGCATGCAGCATGAGCATCACGTCGAGCAGCATCGCCTCATCGCGGGTGAATGCCATGCCGCCGCGCAACACTTGCAGGATGGTCTCGGCGGTGGAGAGGCCGGGTGTGGGGTGTGGTACATGAACCTCGGAGCCGCGGCGCTTGGCGACCGAGGCCATATGCGCGAAGGCGGCGATGCGGGGGAGACGGGCGAGCATGGAGATGGCGACGTCGATTTCGTGCTCGGGTGTAATGGCGTCGGGCTCGGCGTCGAAGGCGTAGAGCAGCAGCACGGCGCGCTGAAGCACATTCATGATGCTCGACGACACCGTGGTCATGGGGAACCCGCGGACGTATTCGTCGCTCAGGTGCCTAAAAGCGCCCAGACGTTCGCAAAAACCGTCAAGCTCTTCCTTGGTGGGCAGAGAGCCCGTAATGAGCAGATAAGCGACCTCTTCGTAGCCGTAGCGATTCTCGGCCTGGGCGTTGTTGACCAGATCCTCGATGCTGTAGCCACGAAGCGTGAGTTTGCCCTGATCGGGCACGACCTTACCGTCGACCTTGTTGTAGCCATGCACATCCGAGATGCGGGTGAGGCCCGCGACCACGCCCGAGCCGTCGGCATTGCGCAGACCGCGCTTGACGTTGTGCTCTACGAACAAGCCCTCGTCGTACGGGGCGGTCGGCAGGCCGTGGTAGAGGTTTTCGCTTTCGGGCGAAATCTGACGGCTCGCCTCGTAATCCAGAACCAGGCGGCTCAGGTGATCGTCGAAGCGGTAGTAGATTTTCTTGGCGTCGTAGGCCATGCGCGCTCCTCTCCGGTCCGCTTTGGGGCCGCGCGCTTGGACGATATGACGTCAAGCTGCCCCGAGCGGCTTGTTCGCTACAGACGGTACATAAAGTTAAAGACGTCCTCGCGCTGAATGGACACGTTGACGCCCGAAAGCTCGCCTGCCTCGGCCAGGGCCTTCTGCAGCTCGGCGAAGTCGAGCTTGGACTCGGCGGTGTCGGCCAGCATGGTCATGGTGAAGATGTCCTCGATAATGGACTGCGTGATGTCGCGGATGTCGACGTTGGCCTCGCCTAGGACACGGGTGACGCCGGCGACGATGCCGGGGCGGTTCTTGCCAAGGACGGTGATGACGATACGGGAGGACGAGATCTCGGCCATGGGAAACCCTTTCGCGTGATTGCGGCGCGCGCGGGGCGCTCCGCTACGGTACAGTGTTCATCATTGTACCTGTCTGGCGCAAAAAAGGCGCGCTCGCTGCGGCGTTACATGCCTGCAACATGAGCGTAAGGGGGAAGGCCGCACGGGGAAGAGCCGTCTGGCGCGTGTCCGGCTCGTGTTGGGTTGATTTCCGATCTCAGCCGAACACATTGAGCGGACAGGCCGTTCCCGCAGTCAGCCGAACGCCTCCGACGGCTGATTCCGAACTGGAAGCGGAGGGCATCCCCGCCCTTCGGTAGGGGATACCGCTCCGCGGCGCATGCCGCGGGCGGCGCCCCTATCGGACCACCGTGACCTCAGTTGGGATGGGCCCAGCACTGCCGCGTACTCGGTGAGCTAGAGCCAACTGTTCGTCTTCACGTCGCGTATGGCGATATTTCGGTCGTCCGGCTCGGTGATGCCGTAGCCGAACGCCTGGAGCGTCTCGATGGACTCCTGGATCCTCTGTTGGAACATGGGACCCGGATCGACCCTCGGCCCGAGGTGCCCGCGCCAAAGGCACGGCGTGGCGCGCAGCATGTTATGGATTTTGGAGATGGGCTCGATGTCGGCGTAGACGTTGAGCGTCGCCATGGCGTCCTTGTGGCCGAGGATCGATTGGAGCGCCTTGATATCGCCGCCTTGGCGGATCCACTGCGTTGCGAACGTGTGGCGAAGGCCGTGGAACGTGATCAGCTCGTCGTTGGTGCCCATGAGGCCGTTGGTCTCCGAGAACGTCTTGAACGCCCTGCGGATATAGCTTGTCGTCGCGAAGGTCGCGCCCGGCTCCGACAGGATGTAGCAGTCCCCGATCTCGACCGCCCCGGTAAGGCCGCGCAAGCGCAGCTTTCCGCAGTCGATCTCGTGGGTCTCCTTCAGGAAGGGGAGTAGGCCGACCGGGTCGATGGGGATACCCCTGGCGTCATGGGTCTTGGTGTCCTTGATGAACGAACCCATTCCCTTCGCGTACGCCACCGAGTGTCTGATCGAGATCAGGCCCGTCTCGAAATCCACATCGCACCACCGAAGGCCGCAGGCCTCGCCGATTCGCATCCCCGTGTGCAGGGCGAGTACGACCGCCCTCTAATCCTCGGCGGACCAATCGAGTCCGAACTCCTTTCGGGCATCCTCTTCGCTCATGACTTCGAGAAGGTCTCCGGGTTGGCAACGAAGGGCGAGGCATAGCTGCTCGAGTGTGTTGAAGCGAATGCCGCGAATATGCCCTTTTTTAATACGGGACAGGTTCACGGGCGTGGTTCCAATCCTTTCGGCAAGTTCGTTCGAGGAAATCTTTCGCTCGGCCATGATCTTGTCGAGGCGAACAATTACGGGCATGGCGTTTCCTTACGCAATCTCGTCGGAGTCGAGGTACAGCTCTCGGGCGTACAAGAAGAGCTGGGAAAGCATGAACAGGACGATGCCGAGAACCAGAGAGGTCCAATCGAATGATGAAGCGATCTCTTGGGCGCCGACGGCCCCCTCGCCGCCAAACATCGAAACGGAGGTTTTGAGTGAGCCGGCGTAGAGGCTGGTGGCAGCTTGAACAACGAAGAGAATGCCGAGCACCTTCAAGCATGTCGCAGACCCTTTCTTGAAGGGGTCTCCGCTCTTGATCGTCCACACGAGAACGGCGCTGAGGATGGTCGTAGCGATACCGATGACGGCAGGGACCAATGTCGAGATCGCAAGGGCTGGATACGCGGGGGAGTCTGCAATTACAGGGTTGTCGAGCACTTCGATTGCTGGCTTTAAGGAGAACGCCACTTGTGCGATGGCGGTGGCGCAAAGGGTCGCAGAGGCTATCGCACATGCGATGCGGAAGGAATGAAGCCGGGGAGTGCGATTGTCGGAACTCATAATAACCTCCGAAGAATTTAAAAAACTCAGGTTACTTTTTAACAGTTTATGTTAAATTGACTTTGCCGGCAAGTAATCACAACATGCTGCAACCGAAACCCCTCTAGATTGGAGAGGATTATGTTCAGTACTGTTAAGTCGTGTAAGCTCTTGGTTTTTCTCGGCCTCGCTCTTTGTCTGTTGCTGCCGGGAGCCCCCGCTTTTGCGGATACCCCGATGCCTCCTTCCCAGGAGAGCAGCCAGTGTGCCCTCGTTGAGCCCCTCGGGTATACGGACGACGTCGTCGATACCTACTGGAGCTACAGCTGTCCTCGCGGCGTAAGCGGGCACAGCATCTCGATGTTCAACATCTCTTACAAGACGATCTCCTACCGAAATGGCTATCGCCGATCCGCGCATCATAGGGAATCCCGCCTCGCTGCAATGTGCTCCTGTGGTGTTCTTGGCACAACTGATAAATGGCAATTTGTCTATAGCACCTACTAGATGCGAGGAAGGGCCGAGCATTTTGTTCGGCCCCTCTGTTCCGACTGGATGAGGTTAAGGTTGGCGATGAATATGCTCAAAATCTCGAAGGCGATCTTTAGGTCGCTTCTCTCCTCCAGGTCGCTCTGTGTTGTCGTTGTTGCGTTGATGGTTCTTTGTGCTCTGCCCGTCTTCAGGAGCGCGGCTGGCATCGACGGACGGGTCGAATACCTCGAGTCGGGAATAACCCGTGTTGAGCAGGAATTGTCAGCATCCTATGCGGATGCGCTTGTGAATGCGGGGGAGGACGGTGTCTATACCTCTTCATCAAGCATGCCCGCGCTTCTGTACCCTCTTGCCGCGGGGCGTCTTGTCTTGGCGCCGCTCTCTCCTCTGCTTCCGTTTCTGCAGGTATCGGATGGAGCGTACTCCTTTTATGACGGATCGAAGGAGTACTTGCTATGGGCCGCAACGGCCGTTGCCGTTTCGTTCCTTGCCGCGCGTCTTAACAAACGTGAAAAACTCATCATCCAGGCACCGATGGGTGAGCTGGGCAGGCTTGTTGCATCGAGCGTATGGGCGAGTGTTTTTGCGATGCTTGCCGTCTTCGCCGTCAATCTTCCAGGGATAATCGCCGCACTTGTGAAGAATGGCCCGGGCTCGCTGTTCTATCCGATAGGCTACGTTCAATATGCGACTCCGGTTATCAAACCGGCTTGGCTGGTGTTCGCACAGACGGCCATCTTGCAATTCTTGGTGGCGGCGTTCATCTCGCTCGTCGTTCACCTTGCCGTGAAGATTGCCAATAACCCTACGCTTGGAATCGTGTTCGTATGTGCCCTGATGGGGGTGACGATGGTTCCCGGGTATTACGGAAGATCCATCGCTTTACGTGAGTTCGCCCTGTTGAATCCCCTTTCGTATGCGAACACCGAGCTGACCGTCGGCGCCTATAGCCCGTACCCGACAACGCAGATAGTGAATCTGCCCGGACTTTGCTTCGGGCGTGGCGCGATTACCCTCGTATGCGCAATCGGGATCGAGGTGCTGGCAATTAGCCTGCTTTGCGTTGCTGGAAAGAGCGGCTGCGCGCGCCCGATGCCCCCGATTTGTCTTGAGAGAGGTTCCTTCACCGCATCGAGAACGGCAACTCGTTCGAGCGCTTGTGCCTTCGCCGTTGCATACGTAAGAACGATGGGGAAACTGCTCCTGCATTCTCCTGTCATCGCCGTGTGCGCGATTGCAATGTCGACGACGATGCTGGTCCCAGCCCTGGTCGAGGTGTTTCCTGACGCTGATGCCGTTTCCGCCGGTCGGTATAGGGATGGCGAGCTCCGTTCAATAGACCGGTATCTAGAGCAGGACGCTGCGAATATGGACGTCGAGGGCAAGACGGCCCTGGAAGACATGCGAGGTGCCCTTTCGGGTTTCGTGTACGCGCCTACGCCTGCGGAGGGATTTCAGAGCCTTGCGACGTACGAGCGCGCTCGAGGCGAGCTGGGCGCGGCAGATGCGACCCTCCTGCAATCGATCGGAATCGAGCCGGAGACTCCTTCTCGTGCGGAGGCGCGCGCCCTTCTGCTCGAGTCGATCGCGAGCTTGCCGGACCCCAAGGTTTACGAGTTAAGTACGAAGATGCCCCCATTAATCCTCCTTTCCTATCTCCAGGCAGCGCTTCCTTCCTTGTTTTGGCTGTTGCCCGTGGTTGTCACATCGCTTGTGTGCATCCACCTGCAGTGTCGTTCCCTTCTGGTTCTCCAAGTCCCCGCAACAGCGCATGTGCGTTTTCTGACGGCCGTTGCGCTGTCTCTCCTGCTTGGCTTGGTGCTGCTTTTGGTGTCGATGGTTCCCGCTGTCGTTGTGTCCGTGATTAAGAACGGTGCGGGTGGATCGGAGTATCCCGTCGCTCTCATTCGGGCGGGAGCTTCGACAACGTCCATGGTGGGGGAGGCGGTGTTGTGCAGTATTCCGTTGCTGGTCATGGCATACGGCGTGATTTCCGTCGTCGCTGCGTTGACAGCAGCGATTAGCCGCAACCCCGTTGTCACCGGAGTGGTTTGCGCGGTTCTCCTGGTGTTGGGTTCGTTGAGCGCTCATGTTGAAAGCGCGGGCATGGGCGTCGCGCTGCTGGCTCCATTCGCCTCGTCTGATCCCGCTTCCCAGGTGGGGACGATTGGGTTCCTTGGGCGAGGGACGAACGCGATGCCTTTTGGAGAGGTCGTCGGCGCATCGGGCGCTCTGCTGGTGGTTTTGGGCGCCGTATCTCCGTTGATGGTGCGCCTGAGTGTTCCAAAGATCGAAAGGGGATGATCTCGATGATTGGCCTTCAAACGCTGACGATCTCTTATGGAAAGAAGGTGCTCGTAGATTCGGTGGACGCTGAGTTTGCCCCGGGTACGGTCTACGGTCTCGCCGCTCCGAACGGGCATGGAAAGACGACGTTGCTGCGTGCGATGGCAGGTTTGCCGGGTCCTCGCGTGGACGGGAGCATCGTTCTGGATGAGGTGCAGGGTACGGGTGCGAGAGAGGTCCGTTCTATGATCTTCTATGCACCTGGTGAGGGGACGCTGCTGTATCCCGGATTGCGTGCGGAAGATCACCTCAAGATGGTTTGCGATATGTGGCCGCATGCTCGCGATATCGAAGAGATAGTGGAACAAACGCAGATAGGCGAGTTCGCGAAGATGAGGATCCGCACTCTGAGCCAGGGCATGAAGCAGCAGCTTACCCTGGCGATTGCGTATGCGACGGGTGCGCGGTACCTTCTATTAGATGAGCCCATGAACGCGCTCGACCCCAGCAGGGTGGACTTGCATTCCGAGATTCTCAGGAAGCTGGCCGATTCTGGTACGTGCATCATCATGTCATCCCACATCTTGGATTCGGTCGATAGGCTGTGCGATGAGATTCTGTTTTTGAAGGATGGGAGGCTCATTAGAAGCATTCCGCAAGATGATGCTGCGCCGAAGTCTCCTGGATCCCATTTCGCAAAGCCTGCCGGACGCGCCGAGGGTGCGCTAAGCACGTATCGGCGACTCTACGAAAAGGGCGGGTAGAAATGCAAGTTAAAAATCTATGTGGCCAATGTGATACCGTTGAACCCGCGTATCGATACCGCTCAGCCATTCGCCTCGCCCCCATCGCACGCATCTTCATTCGGTCTGTCACTATTAATCTAACGATGCTTTGAGGAATGTAGGTGCTTCTAAATGTACTGTCGACTTCTTCTCAAACTAATCCTAAGAGACAGGGCCGTATGGATCTCTACGCTCGTTCTTGCCGCAGCCTTCTCCATCCCCATTGCGTTCAATTCACCCATCTACGGGCCCTTCTTTATGAAGCAGGGCATGCAGGGCTTTGTCGACGCATTCAATACGCGCGCGCCCCAGGCCAGCGGCACAGACCTATCTCCAGAGCAGCAAAATGACGCGGAGCTTGCAAGATACGCGAACGCCGCCCTTGCCGCCCAAACTGACGCCGCCTTTCTCGATTCTGCCGAGAGCTACTACGCGCTCATGGACGAAGGCTTCCAATCCGGATCCATCGTGGGAGACCAAGAGACCAATGACGCAGCGCTCGCATATTGCCGTGCCCTGAGCAGCTCCGGCATCACGGATATCCCGGCCTCCGCAAACGACCTGCCATTCCTTTCCTTCCTGCCTTACGCCATTGCCACGGCGCCGTCTTTCCTCCCCTTCATCCCCTTCCTTCTCTCGTCGATACTCGTGCTCGGCGCCACAGGGCCTGCGACCCTGGCGGCGAAGGCGCCCGTGCCCAAATTCCGGCGCCTTATCCAGACCGTGTTTTCGATAATCGCCGCGGGGACCGCGATGCTCCTCGCCAGCCTCGCACCCGGGGGCATTTACGCCTTGGCCCTAAACGGCTTCGGGCAAATTGGGTACCCGATCGCCTTCTTCCATGACGGCGCGCTTGCCACCACGACCGCGGGAAACGTCTTCACAGCCCTGCTTCTCGCGCTGCTTGCGGGCGGAACCTTGATATCCGTTTGCTCCGCCGTCCTATCGACCGCAACGAGGCGCGTCCTCGCGGGCCCCCTTACCTCCGCGCTGCTTGTCGCGGCCCCGGCATTCCCGTTACTGTCCGATTCGGCACTGGAGCATAACGCCGCGCTCAATCTCCTGCCGCTGGCCGTGTTCTCGCCTATCGAGGCAACGGGTTACGTAGGATGCTTCCCGACGGAATTCATTGGCTCCGGTTCAGGCAGCGCATCGATGCTTGCCGTGGCCCTGGCATACGTCGCGGTCTTTTTTGCGGTCGGCGCCGTTGCGACACGTTCCCCCAAACAGCCTGGACCCGCGAAAAAGCACCATGGGCTCGAGCTTCTGGACGCGAGCGTGGGATACGGAAGCACGACGATACTTTCAATCGGGTCGCTTTTCCTGAGCCCGGGAACGGCGGCGGGCCTCGTTGCTCCCAACGGCTCGGGGAAAACCACCCTTCTTGAAGCGCTGTCGGGCCAATTTCCCACCCGCATCCGCTCGGGAAGCCTGGCGGCAGACGGAATCTGCCAACGTCGATCAGCCGAATTTGCAGAACTCGTCTACCTGAGCTCTTCGGGCGGCGCGGATCTCTATCCCACGCTATCGGCCATCGAGCACCTTGCTTTCGTTAGGGAGGCGTGGAAATCGGCCGCCGACATCGACTCGCTCTGCGACTCCCTCGGAATCTCCCCATATCTCGACAAGCCGACCCGTAAACTCTCGACAGGAATGAAGCAGCAGGTAAAGCTTGCCATGGCGATAGCGACCGATTGCCCGTACCTCATCCTCGATGAACCGCTGAACGGCCTCGATCCGGGAAAGCGGAAAACCTCCTGCGACGCGATGCGCAGCGAGGTGGCGCGGGGACGAAGCGTGCTCATTTCAAGCCATCTGCTCGACGACCTGGCAGACCTCACCAACTCGTTCTACTTCATCGAGGCCGGCACGCTCGTGGAAAAGACCGAGTCGTCCTCGCAGACGCTCAAGCAGGAATACCTCGATACATACGAAGGAGGTGAATGACATGAAACTATTTGAACAGCTGAAGTCCAATGCGTCGCGCATGGCTGTCTACGCCATCCTCGTGGCAACGGCTTTATGCGGAATCGCGGCACCCGTCTATGCGCTCAACGGGGAGAAAGGCGATGTCGAACCCGCGTACATGGCTTCGACGGTTAAGGACCGGTACAAAGCCTTCTCTGGAGACACGTTTTACGTAGCAGAGTACGACACGACCTACCGTCAGCTTCGCTACAACAAGGGCTACGACTATCTAGGCGCAGAGGCAATCAGCTATACGTCGGGTTGGTACCGCTCCAACTATGGACACATAACCCAGTTCAAGTGTAACTACCGTGTGTACAACTAAAGCAACCGGCCGGGACGAGGGGTGACGCAAAAGCGTCGCCCCTCGTTTTTAACCATGTCAACTGAACCTAGTTCAGTTTGGTTGATCTCCGATCTCAGCCGAACACATTGAGCGGAAAGGCCGTTCCCGCAGTCAGTCGAACGTCCCCGGGGCCCTTCTCAGGCCCCGGGGACGGCATTTTCCCAGTTGAAGGAACGGTGGAGATGTGTTTCGATGGGTCAGATTCGTGTCGTTCCGAAAAGACCGTGAACCTTTTGTGGGACACGCGGCGCCGTGGTACCATAGCCGAGTTTGTTGTCTTGGTCGGAAACCAAGACGCCTTATGCGCTGATCGGTAACCAGCGCCTGACCAATAAGGAGTCCTACCATGAAGCAGGGTATCCATCCCCAGTATGTCGAGTGCACGGTGACGTGCTCCTGCGGCAACACCTTCAAGACGCACGCTACCGTGTCCGAGATGAAGGTTGAGCTTTGCAACGAGTGCCACCCGTTCTACACCGGCCAGCAGAAGTTCGTCGACACCGGTGGACGCGTCCAGCGCTTCGCCGACAAGTTCGGTGGCGCCGCTGCCGCCCAGCTCAAGAAGGCCGAGGAGGCCAAGGCTGCCAAGGCTGCCAAGGCTGCTGAGGCCGAGGCTGCCCGCAAGGCCGCCGCTGAGGCCCAGGCTGCCGCCAAGGCCGGTCTGATGGATCCCGAAAAGGCCAAGGACTACTGC
>CAJMRN010000068.1 GCA_905215815.1 uncultured bacterium
GAAGTTCGCTTTATTTGTGTGCTGGAAATGTTCTGGAGTACTGGGGCGAGGGTTCTGCGCGTGCCCGCAACTGGCAGCGCTACGACCTGGGCGGCGCCGCGAAGCTCAGCTTCGTCGAGGGCGTCGACTCCTATGTTCCCTACGCCGGTTCCCTCAAGGACGGCGTGGGCGGCACGCTCTACAAGGTCAAGTCCACGATGTGCAACTGCGGTGCCCTCTCGATCCCCGAGCTCCAGGAAAAGGCACGCCTAACGCTGGTCAGCTCCACCTCCATCGTCGAAGGCGGCGCTCACGACGTTGTCGTGAAAGACTCCCAGCAGAGTGTTTCCTATCGATAAGGTAAGAGCAGCATATCAAAGGTTGAGCATCAACCACGTTATTTAGATAAAGCGAGATGCCTGCAAGTCGCAGGCATCTCGCTTGTTGTATTTGCTATTATCAGTCGAGTCAACCTTAGGGTCGGGCGGCTTAGCTTTGTTCGCTACAAGTTCCGCACGCAAAGAAGAGCACTAAATGTGCTCTTCGTCTTGCGCAGGACTGTCCGCAGTAGCGAATAAAGCTAAGCCGACCGACCCCAGCTAAGATTAAAGGAGCTGATATGTGCGATTGCACAGATCATAAGGACGAGATCCCTGCCTACGACGCGCAGGCCATTGAGTCCAAGTGGATGAAGGCCTGGGAGGACTCCAACCTCTTTGCCGTCGACACCGACGACAGCAAGCCCAAAAAGTATGTGCTCGAGATGTTCCCGTATCCGTCGGGCGACCTGCACATGGGCCACGCGCGCAACTATACCATCGGCGATGCCATGGCCCGTCAGGCCCGCATGCGCGGCTTTGACGTGCTGCACCCCATCGGCTTTGACGCCTTTGGCCTGCCTGCCGAGAACGCCGCCATCAAGCACAATACGCAGGCTGCCGCCTGGACGTATAAGAACATGGACCAGGCGCTCGCCACGATGAAGCGCATGGGCTTCTCCTACGATCTGGATCGCATGGTCAAGACCTGCAGCCCCGACTACTACCGCTGGGGTCAGTGGATCTTTGAGAAGATGTGGGAAAAGGGCCTGGTCTACCGCAAGAAGAACCCGGTCAACTGGTGCCCCAACTGCAAGACCGTTCTGGCCAACGAGCAGGTCACCGAGGGTAAGTGCTGGCGCTGCGGCACCGAGCCCGAGAAGCGCGACCTTGAGCAGTGGTACTACAAGATTACTGAGTACTCTCAGGAGCTGCTCGACGACCTGGAGAAGCTCCCCGGCTGGCCCGAGCGCGTCAAGCAGATGCAGGCCAACTGGATCGGCCGCTCCGAGGGCGCCGAGGTCGACTTTACCCTGTGCGACCAGGATGGCGAGCCCATCGAGGGCGACGAGGGCAAGATCACCGTCTTCACCACGCGTGCCGACACCCTCTTTGGCGTCTCCTTCTTTGTCTTGGCTCCCGAGTACGCTCGTCTGCACGAGCTCGTCGAGGGCACGGAGTACGAGGAGGCCGTCACTAAGATCATCGAGGACTCCAAGCATATCTCTGCCGTCGAGCGTGCCCAGGGCACCCTCGAGAAGCACGGTGCCTTTACGGGCCGCTACGTGGTGAACCCCGTCAACGGCGAGAAGGTTCCCGTGTGGGTTGCCGATTATGTTGTTGCCGACTACGGCACCGGCGCCGTCATGGCCGTTCCCTGCGGCGACCAGCGCGACTTTGAGTTTGCCCGTAAGTACGACCTGCCGATCGTGCCGATCATCTTGGACGATGACGATCGCGCTGCCGTCGAGGCCAGTGGCGAGACCATCGATACCTTCCATGCCGAGACCGTCGACTGGGATTGCGCCCACGCTGCCGAGGGCACGCTCGTCCAGTCCGGCAAGTACACCGGCATGCGCGGCGGTAAGCACTCCGAGGGCGAGGCTGCCATCGTGGCCGACCTCGAGGCCATGGGCTGCGGTCGTCGCAAGGTCGAGTTCCGCCTGCGCGACTGGCTCATCAGCCGTCAGCGCTATTGGGGCAACCCCATCCCGGCCATCCACTGCGAGCACTGCGGTATTGTGCCCGTGCCCGAGGATCAGCTGCCGGTGACGCTGCCGGAGAACCTGGACCTGGGCGCCGGCGAGACCCTTGCCGAGTGCAAGGACTTCTACGAGACCACCTGCCCGGTCTGCGGTCGCCCGGCCAAGCGCGAGACCGATACCATGGACACCTTCACCTGCTCCAGCTGGTATTACCTGCGCTATACCGATCCGCACAACACCGAGCTGCCCTTCTCCCGCGAGGCGGCTGACCGTTGGATGCCCGTCGATAACTACATCGGCGGCATCGAGCACGCCATTCTGCATCTGCTCTACAGCCGCTTCTTTACCAAGGCGCTGCGCGACCTGGGCCTGCTGAGCGTTGACGAGCCCTTCACCAACCTGCTGTGCCAGGGCATGGTCAAGGACGAGAACGGCGACACCATGTCCAAGTCCAAGGGCAACGTCGTGCCCCCGAGCTCGGTTATCGAGCCCTACGGCGCCGACACCATGCGTCTGGCGATCCTGTTTATCGCCCCGCCCGAGAAGGACTTCGACTGGGATCCCAAGGCCGTCGAGGGCGCCAACCGCTTTATCAAGCGCGCCTGGCGTATCGTGTGGCAGCTCGTCCAGTCGGGTGACGCCAGCGTGGCCTTCGACAAGTCCGTGCTCGACGAGGCTGCGATGAAGCTCTATCGCGAGCGTCACCGCACCATCGCCAAGTGCACCGAGGACTTCGATCGTGGCCAGTTCAACACCGCGATCTCGGCCGTCATGGAGCTCGTCAACGCGGCGAGCGCCTACCTCAACGCCACCGAGGGCACTGACCGCGACAAGGCCCTGTGCTACGGCGTGGCCAAGGACATCGTGAGCGTCCTGGCGCCCATCTGCCCGTTCTGGGCCGACGAGCTGTGGCACGAGGCGCTCGGCTGCGAGGGCAACGCCTACACCGCCGCCTGGCCCGAGTTCGACCTGGCCGAGTCCATCGAGGACACGGTGCAGATCGTCGTCCAGGTGCTCGGCAAGGTCCGTGGCCGCATTGACGTGGCCCGCGATGCCTCCAACGAGGAAATGCAGGCTGCCGCCGAGGCTGCTGTCGCCAAGTGGACCGAGGGCAAGACGGTCGTCAAGGCCATCTGCGTGCCCGGCAAGCTGGTCAACCTGGTGGTCAAGTAAACGCCACGTGCATTGTTGACGTGCTAAAGACGAGGGGCGATCCGATTGGGTCGTCCCTCGTTTTGCGTTATATGCCCTGCTTGACTTGTGCCGAGCGTCATCCTCTACGGAATGTGTACCAGGTCCCTAAAGTAGACGTTGCCCGTCTGCTCCTCGAACATCCAGATGTTGAGGTAGATATCGTTGAGGTCGTTGTTCACGTCAAAGTCCGGATCGTCGAAGGTGCCTACAAAGGTGAGCATTGCGGTCGTTTCTTCGCCTGCGGCGACGGGCTGGCGCATGCGCACGTCGCGGACGATACCGTTGACGTAGGCATAAGCATCGACATCGCCAAACATCATGTCGACATCGGTGTTGTTTGTTATCGCAAAGACCAGCACGGCGTCGCCGTAGCCATCCGTGTCCTTGCCCACGCAGGTAACATGGACGTTCTCGTCTGCCTCAAGGTCGATGGGGAACTGTTCTTGAGGGTCGGGACCTAAACCCTGGGGATCGACGATATCTTCGTCTATTTTGTCGAAACGATCCGAAGGCGTCGTTTTCTCGATGGCCTTGGTGCTACCGAGATCCGGCTCGCATGGTCCGGTTTTACCATCGACGTTGCTGCAGCCCGCCAGCGCTAACGAGCAGGCAGCGACGACGAGCGCGGTCGCGCAGAGGGTGCCTAGGCGTTTCATGGTGCCTCCTTGCCGTAGAGATACTGGAAGGTTGTACGGTCAATGCGTGCGGCAGGCTTTCTCGCTACAGAATGCCTCTCAGCTCTAGTCTGGCCGATGTGTGCCCAGGGATGGAATGCCCATAGGGCCCGATTCGGTCGGCGCGCTGGGACGCATGGCCCGTTTTGGGGCTTTTGGGGAGCACCGCACAGGAGTCCTCGCCTAATTGTCCTATTCTTGTGGAGAAGCTGTGGGCGCGCTGACCTGCGAATTTCTTTGACGCTTGCACGTTTTCGCAGGTATTGGTATAGTTTGCTTGCAAATGAAGTAGTAATTGAAAGAAGTGGGGTTTCGGCCCCGCTTCTTTTTTGTATGGATGGAGGTGCCGCAATGGTCAAGACCAAGACCGAGCAGGCGATCATCGACGCGCTCGAGGCCGTCGCTCCCCAGCACGATGTCGACATTGTCGACGTTGAGCTCGTGGGCGCCACCAAGGCCCCCTGCGTGCGTGTGCGTATCGAGGGTGCCGAGGGTCAGAGCCTGTCGCTCAACGACGTCACGGCCAATACCAAGTGGGTCGGCGACGTGATCGAGGAGCTCGACCCCATTTCTTCGAGCTATACGCTCGAGGTGTCGAGCCCGGGTATGGCGCGCCCGCTGCGCCGCCCGCGCGACTTTGCCCGCTTTGTGGGCGAGGACTGTGAGCTCACCTCCACTGCCACCGAGGGCCGTCGCAAGTACTCCGGCAAGATTGCCGCCGCGACCGAGACGAACGTGACCCTCGAGCTCGAGGACGGCGAGTCCGTCACCCTCGATTTCTGTGATGTTAAAAAGTGCAAGTTGAAGCCCACCTATGACTTCAAGCCCGCGAAGGAAGGAAACTAACATGGCAGCATCCGACATGATGTCCGCCCTGATGGAGCTTTGCCAGGAGAGGCACATCGACCAGCTCTACCTGATCGACCGCCTGGAGCAGTCGCTCGCCAAGAGCTATGCCGAGATCCTGCATCTTGAGTGGGGCGCCAAGGTGACCATCGACCGCACCACCGGCAAGATTTACGTCTACCGCCTGGAGCCGATCGACGATTCCATGGACGAGGAGGGCAACTTCACCGAGTTCGAGGAGATCGACGTCACCCCCAAGAACACGAGCCGCATCGCCGCCCAGCACGCCAAGGCCGAGATCAACGCCATCGTGCGCAACTCCGCTCGTGAGCAGATCTACGAGGAGTTCTCCGGCCGTATCGGTGACCTCATCAGCGGTACCGTGCTGCAGTCCACGCCCGACTTCACCATCGTCAAGATCCGCGATGGCGTCGAGGCCGAGCTGCCGCATTTTGACCAGCGCCGTTACGAGAACGAGCGTAACGAGCGTCCGATGGGCGAGCGATACCTGCACAACCAGCACATCAAAGCCGTGATCATCGACGTCCGCGATCCCAACTCCAACCTGCAGCCGGTTCGCGGCGAGCACAGCCGTCCGCCGATTGTCATCTCCCGCACCCACCCCGAGCTCATGCGTCGTCTGTTTGAGCAGGAGGTGCCCGAGATCTATGAGGGCACCGTCCAGATCAAGTCGATTGCCCGCGAGCCCGGCCAGCGCTCCAAGGTCGCCGTCCACTCGCTCGACGACCGCCTGGATCCCGTGGGCGCCTGCGTCGGCCCCAAGGGCAGCCGTGTCCGCGCCGTCGTGGGCGAGCTCCGCGGCGAGCGCGTCGACGTCATCCTGTGGGATGCCGATCCGGCCGTCTACGTCGCCAACGCCCTGTCGCCTGCCAAGGTCACCCGCGTCCTCATCGACGAGGAGAAGGCCTATGCCGGCGTCATCGTGCCCGACGACCAGCTTTCGCTCGCCATCGGCAAGGAGGGCCAGAACGCCCGCCTCGCCGCTCGCCTGACCGGCTGGCACATCGACATCAAGTCCGAGACCCTTGCCGCCGACATCCTCAAGAACGTCCCCGTTCACGAGGAGCCCGCCGCCGACCTGATCGGTGACGAGGAGGACGATGATGTCCGTCGCTGCGAGTACGTGTCCGAGGACGGCGTCCAGTGCCGCAACCAGGCCCGTCCGGGCTCCCGTTTCTGCGGTGTCCACGACACCGACGCCTTCGATGATGCGGAGGACCTGATCTAGCGCGCGGTCGCGCCGGGCAGGTCCCGGCGCATCTCCCACGCTCGTTCAGTCTCTAGGCACCCAAGGTGCCAGAAAGGGTAGGTGAAGTCATATGGCAAAAGTCCGTGTGTCCACCCTGGCCAAAGAGTTCGGCATGACCTCCAAGGAACTGATGGGTCATCTCGCCGAAATGAAGATTCCCGCTAAGTCCGCTTCCTCCGCCCTGGAGGACGCCTACGTCGCCATGGTCCGCAAGCAGCTCGCCTCGGTGATCGAGGCCCGCGCCACGGACATCGCGGAGTTCGTGCAGCAGGAGATCAAGGATTCGGGATACGCCGGGAAACTGGCCTACGGCATCGTGCTGACGGGCGGCTCGGCCCGACTCAAGGATATAGACGAATTGTTCCGTCGTGTGACCGGTATGGACGTTCGTATCGCAAGCGCCGAAACAGGCATCAGCGAAGATTCGCGCGAGGCGGTTGCGAACCCTGCGTTCGCCACGGTCGTCGGACTGTTGCTCAAGGGGGCCGGCATGGGTTCGTGCAACGTGATCGAGGATAAGGCGGGCCTTTCGCCCCGTCGCCCTGTCCCGCCGACCTCTGTGCCGGGATTCCAGCCTCCGCAGCCCCAGTCGCGGCCGCAACCCCAGCCCTATGCGCCGACACGGCCTTCTACGGAAACGGTCAATGCGGCGTATGCGCGTCGGGAGGCTGCCCGTGCGGAATCCGCAGCGGTCGAGCCCGAGGCGGAAGATGCCGGAGAGGATCCCGCGCCTCAGGCTCCCGTGCAGGAGCCGGTGAAAAAGGAGCGCAACTGGCGGAGTATTTTCAAGCGGACGCTCGACAAGATCAACGAGGGCTTCAATGCCGCCGATGACGAGGAGATTTAACGATTAAGACAAGAGAAACGAAACGATATGACAGACGATGTAATGACCCAGTTGGCCGCTGCCCGCACGAATCCTTCCATTATCATGGTAGTCGGTGTCGGCGGTGCGGGCGGCAATGCCGTGAATCACATGTGGAACCTGGGGATCAAGGGCGTGGACTTTATGGTCTGCAACACAGACCAGCAGGCACTCGACAAGAGTCCCGTGGAACTGAAAGTCCGGCTCGGCAGCGAGGGATTGGGTGCCGGCAACGACCCTGAAAACGGCCGCAAGGCCGCCATCGAGTCGCTCGATGTGGTGCGCCAGCGTTTCGAGGCGTCGGGGACCAAGATGGTCTTCATCACTGCCGGCATGGGCGGCGGTACGGGTACGGGCGCAGCTCCCGTGGTGGCTCGCATCGCACGCGAAAAAGGAATACTCACCATCGGCATCGTCACCATACCGTTCTACTTTGAGAAGAAACGGAAAATTGTGAAGGCGCTGAAGGGCGTGGAGGAGATGCGCAAGAACGTTGATGCCATTCTTATTGTTAACAATGAGCGCATCTGCGATATCTATGCCGACTCTGACATCACGGTCAAGGAGTCGTTCCGCCGTGCCGACCAGATATTGTGCAATGCCACCAAGAGCATTTCGGAGCTGATAACCATTGAGGGCGACATCAACCTCGACTTCAAGGACGTGGAGTCGACCATGCGCAGCGGTGGCGGTGCCATCATGGCCATGGGGCGTGCCAGCGGCGAGCGCCGTGTGGAGAAAGCCATCGTCGACGCTCTTGACTCGCCGCTGCTCTATGGCAACGACATAAGCAAGGCCAAGCGCATTTTGTTCAACATCTACACCAGCGAGAAATCGCCGCTTCATGTTAACGAGATGAACGAGATTGATGCGTTCATGGATGCCCTCAACCCTGACATTGATGTCATCTGGGGCGTGTCAGAAGACAACACGCTCGAAGATGATGCCAAGGTCACCATTCTCGCCACGGGTTTCGACGACGGCTTTGGCTCAAAACTCTATAATGAAGAGAGCCGGTCGCACGAGGAGGAATATTACAGCGCTCTCATTGCAAAGCTCTATAAGCCGTTGAAGAAGAACAACTGGATGTTTCTTTCGCAAGCCAAACAGCCCGTTGGTGAGCAGCCCTGTTCTGAACGGCTCGACACAGAACAGCTTTCTGCCGGGCAGCCTGCTGTAGAACAACCCGTTGCCGGACATGAAGCAACGACAGGACCCGACAGTTTTAGCTCTTCGTCAGCCGCTACCGCCTCAGACGACATATATAATAATGTGGACGAAGAAGATAAGGAAGACAAAAACGATAAGGCGAACACATATAATAAGGAAGGCGAAGCTCATGACAGCTCTTCATCGACAGCTCCTTCCGATGAAACCAATGTTTCTGAAAACTACCCCTCAACCAACACAGAACAAACCAACGGCTCTGCTTATGCTGCATCAGCCGACGGTTCAGCCCATGGAGCATCAGCTAACGGCTCTGCTTATGCTGCATCTGCCAATGGTTCATCCCATGACAATGAACCATCAAGCGCTGCACAATCTTCAACCTCAAACGCAGACGTGGCAGACCGCCAACGCCCAACATGGGGCAAGTCGTTGCTTGGCAAACTGAAGCAGCGGCTTGAGGATATGGGCTTGCTTGAGGACATGAACAACCCAACAGAATAGCAGCCATTCCTTCTGAAAAGGAAACTTTTTTTAAATCTTTCCTTCTCAGAAGGAAGCTTTTTCTGGTTTCTTTCCTTTTCAGAAGGAAACTTTTCCTGATTTCTTTCCTTTTCAGAAGGAAATGTATTATCTTTGCAGTTGAATCAAACAACGAGCAATATGCAACTACGCAGCATTTTTCAATCGGTTATAGCTCTTCATCAGGAGGAGTTGCCGTTACGCTTAAAAGACAGAAAGCAGCATCTGCCTATAAACAAAGATTGCATCGTCACCGTGACCGGCATACGTCGTTGCGGCAAGTCGTCACTTCTTTCTCTCACTGTAAACCGTTTGCTCCAGAGCGGTGTTCGACCAGAGCAAATATTATATATCGGGTTCGACGATGAACGCTTTGTTTCAATGCAGACAGCCGACTTTGATGACATTCTTCAAGCTTATCGCGAGATGTACCCGACCCAACCGTTAAAGGATGTCTATATGTTTTTTGACGAGATACAGCTCATAGAGGGTTGGGAACTCTTCGTGCTGCGTGTTTTCAAGAACTATTGCAAACACATCTACATAACAGGCAGCACGGCAAAGATGCTGTCTGGCGAAATGGCGTCGGCTCTTCGTGGTTGGCCAGACGAATATCGTGAGTATCCTCTTAGCTTTGACGAATATCTTGATTTTAAAGATGTTAAGGCAAACCGGTTTACGGAGGATGGGGCTGCTGTGCTGGCAAGCGAGTTTAAGCATTATTGTAAGGAGGGCGGCTTCCCGCAGGTGGTGCTTGCTGATGTGGCAACAGAAAAGATTAAGATTCTTCAGTCTTACTTCAACACCATGTTGTTCCGCGATATGATAGAACATTATGGCATCTCGGCTTCGCCATCGGTGGTGCGCTATTTCTTGAAGCGCGTCATGAACAACATCACGAAGCCCACAAGCGTGAACAATATTTACAATGAACTGAAATCGCAAGGCATGCGTGTCTCTAAAGACTCTTTGTATCAATGGCTCGACTATGCCTGCAACATCTTCTTGCTGCGTAAGGTGCCCAAGTACACACAATCGATAGTGAAGCAGAACCTCTCGCCGGCAAAATATTACATTGCCGACTTTGCCATGCGCAACGCCATTCTCTTACCGCAAAGCGATGATGAGGGCAAGGCGCTTGAAAACATTGTCTACATGATGTTGGAGCGAGACCTTGGAGAGGAAGACCAGGTGTTCTATTTTAACGAGACGGTAGAATGTGATTTTGTTGTTGTGAAGGCCGATCATGTTGAGCAACTCATACAGGTTTGCTGGCAACTTGACGACAACAACCTCAGTCGTGAAGTGGAGGGTCTTGTGGCAGCGTCCAGTTATACGGGTTGTAAGAACTGCACAATTGTGACTTACAACCAACAGCGCACCATAGACCACGATGGCTTGAGTATAGACGTTGTGCCTGTGTGGAAATAGAAATTATGAAAGGGAGGGATGTTGCTGTCTGGGCAACATCCCTCCCTTTCTTATAGCGGGTCCACGTCATAGTAGACCTGCAAGGCACCATAGCGCTTGTCTTTCATCAGCTCTGTCTGTTGCTGTTTCAGGCACAGGCGCACCTTTGCGAGGTCTATCTGGTTCTCCAGTTTTATCACGATCTTGCGAATGTTCAGCTCCTTCACGCGAGCTACGGCGGGCTTGTCGGGACCGAGAATGCGTGTGCCGAGGAAGGATCGCAGACGGCCGGCCATCTCTATTGATGCCGACTCTACCGTGTGGTCGTCGCGATGCTTCATGAACACATAGACGAGATGGTAGAACGGGGGATAGTGGAAGAGCTGGCGCTCCTCCATCAGCGCCTGGAAGAAACCCTCATAGTCGTTTCTCACCACCTGGTCAATGACCGGCAGATCAGCGTTCTTCGTCTGCAAGAGCACCAGTCCGCGCTGCCCCTTGCGTCCTGCTCGTCCGCTCACCTGAGCCATCATCATGAAGGCGTGCTCATAGGCACGGAAGTCGGGATAGTTGAGCATCGAGTCGGCATCCAGTATGCCCACCACGCTCACGTTGTCAAAGTCGAGCCCCTTGCTTATCATCTGCGTGCCGATAAGAATGTCGGTCTTTCCTGCCGAAAACTCGCCTATCAGTCGTTCGTAGGCGTTGCGCGTGCGTGTGGTGTCGAGGTCCATTCGTGCCACGCGTGCCTCAGGAAACAGTTCGCTTATCAGGTCTTCAATCTTCTCCGTTCCGAAGCCGCGGCTTCTCAGATCCGTGCTCTCACAGTTGGGACACATCTTTGGCACGGCGTAAGTGTAGCCACAATAGTGGCAGGTCATCAGGTTCGTATTCTTGTGCAGCGTCAGGCTGACGTCACAGTTTTTACATTTAGGCACCCATCCGCACACGTTACACTCTACCATCGGCGCGAAGCCCCTTCGGTTTTGGAACAAGATGACCTGTTTCTTCTCGTCCAGCGCCTGTCGCATGGCAGCCAACAGGTCGGGCGAGAACGGCCCGCGCATGATCTTGCGGTG
>CAJMRN010000069.1 GCA_905215815.1 uncultured bacterium
GTTTCCTGCTCTACAGTCCTGCTCACGACGGAGGCCACATTAAGTGGCCTCCTGTTCGTGCGGAACTCGCGATAAACCTAAGCCGGTGTCCCCGCTCTCCCGGGGCCTGTGGTTACTTGGTTGTTGCATGCGGCTCGCTTTTCGGAACAGGGCTGATAATTCTAGATGCAAGGCGCTCTTGGTCGTTATGGGCCTGGGGCGTCTGTCTTATATAGGTAGATTCCTTGCGGGTTCGAATCCCTCCGCATGCCCACGAAAAAGCGCTCCAGGTTCATAAGAGCCTGGAGCGCTATGTTCTTTGGGGCTGGGACGGAGGGATTCGAACCCCCAACAGCCGGCACCAAAAACCGGAGTTCTACCGTTGAACTACGTCCCAATGTGTGGTGTTGCCCAAAAGCAACCCGTTTAGTTTACCTAATCTGCGAGGGCATCGCAAACGCCATCGAGCAGGCGTACGGCGAGTGTCTGCGCATCACTTGCGGTGAAGGTTCCGTTGTAGCGCGTCATGCCCGTGAGCTCAATGCGGATGCGCGCGGGCTTTTGCTGCGCGGCGACATTGGCGGTGCGGATGCGCTGTGCAAGGTTGTGACACTCGGCAAGGGCGATCGTGGCGCGCGGCGCAGCATCTGCGGGCAGCTCATCGCTTGCGATCTCGAGCACCAGATCCACGTCGGTCGGAACCTCGGAATCGCAAAGCATCATGCCGCTGCTGTCGGTCGTCGCCGTGGCGATGTTCCACATGCGCGATGCAACGCTACGCGCGATGGGGTCCTCACCGATGACGGCAATCTGGAAGCGTTCGAGAACGTTGGCGGCGCGGGCAAAGCCGATGCGCGACTCGGCCTCGGTAACCGAGGGCTTGCCCTCCCACACGTGATGCAGGCGGTTGATATAGGCGTAGGTATCCTGGAACGCCATGCCATCGGCAAACAGGCCGACATTTTCTTGGAACTGCTGCAGAGCGGCCTCGGTGTGCGGGCCAAAATAGCCGTCGTCCTCACCGCAGGCAAAGCCCAAAACGTTGAGCGCCCTCTGCAGGGCCTGAACGTCGGCACCATGGAAATTTGGCATACGCAGATAGAGCGTACGATCGCCCAGTTTATACGAGGCGTCGACCAGGGCACTCCAGCAGGGAATGTCAACGGCGTGACCGGCGGCAAGACCGCTGTCGAGCCTAAAGGTGCCAACGGCCTGCTCGGTGGTGGCGCCAAAGCGCTTATCGGCGACCTCGGTGTCATCGATTGTATAGCCGAGCTGCAGAAGGCGGGACTGGACGTCCTCGACGGCTGCTCCCTGCATGCCCGTTGTAATAGGTTCCATGAACGAACCCCTTTCGGCGTACCATTCGTACTATTTGAGCGTGTGTCGGATAGACAACGCAAAGGGATGCATAAACATGCACTCAACAGTGTAGCAAGTTGTACCCAAATACGCTGCTGACAGGTTTTATAACCCCCGCTAGTTGAGTCGCTCCACAAAGAAATCTGCCATGGAGAGGAACAGCTCGCGTGCGTGCGGATCAAGCTCAACGTTTTCGATGGCCGCTTTGGCTTTAGCGGTCAGGTCGAGCGCGTAAGTGTGGGCGTAATCGATGGAGCCGGTCTGCTGGAAGATCTCCACGGCGCGTGCAAGTTGCACGGGGTCCTCGGTGCCCGAGGAAAGGATTGCCTCGACCTCGTCGTGATAACGCTCGTCTGACAGGGCGTGCACGGCGACGAGGGTGCGCTTGCCCTCTGTGATATCGGTGCGGAAGTCCTTGTTGGCGGCCTCTTTGGTGCCGATCAAGTTGAGCAGGTCGTCTTGAATTTGGAAGGCAAGGCCCGTGTGCAGGCCAAAGGCGCGCAGCGCCTCAATCTGCTCCTCGCTGCCGCCGCCGATAATGGCTCCGGCGGCAAGTGGCGTGGCTCCGCTGTAGTACGCGGTCTTGTGCGTCGCCATGTCCAGATAATCGTCGACCGAGATGTCAAAGCGCCCGTCGCGGACCCAACCCAGGTCGAGCGCCTGACCCTCGATGGTTCGGACGATCATCTCGGTGAGCTCGTTGAGCACGCGGAGTTTCACGTCTGCCTCGAGCGTGGGGTCGTCGAGAACCGTCTTGGTGACCATGGTGAGCGCTAGGTCGCCGCAGTTGATGGCAAGCCCCGTGCCCTCGGTAAGGTGCATGCAGGGCTTGCCGCGACGCAGTTGGCCGTTGTCGGCGATGTCGTCATGGATAAGCGCTCCCGATTGAAAGTGCTCGATAGCTGCCGCCGCGCTGCGGGCGCTCTCAAAGCTGCCGCCTACCGCGGTGGCGGCGAGCATGCAGATGAGCGGGCGGTGGCGCTTGCCGGCATTGGCCGTAAATGCCGAGAGCGGGGTATACAGGTAACGCTCGATATCGGCGGAAGTTGCCTGTCCGTCAAAGAACGTGGCCAGATAGTCGTTAATCTGGTCAAAGTGCTGGGCTAAAAAGCTGGTAAACGGACTGGACACGGGTTCTCGCATTCTTTCTTAGGTTGCACCGTTGCATTATGCAGACTACATATTGCCACATTGGGGCGTCGAGCGCGGCGGTTGAAGACGATTGAGTCTTGCGGTCGCAAACGCGGCAAGGGGCTCGGCTAGATAAGCCCAAAGTGTTCGAGCGCGGTGACGACGCCGTCGTGGTCGAAGCTGTCGGTTACGTAGTCGGCCTTTTCCTTGAGGAAGTCCGGCGCGTTGCCCATGGCGATGCCAACATCGACCGCCTCCATGAGGGCGATGTCGTTGCTCGCGTCGCCAATGCCATATACGGTGCCGTGGTCTGGTCCCAGGGCGTCAAGCACAGCCTTGATTCCGGCCCGTTTGGTGCACTCGCGCGGCGAGATTTCTGTGACCTCGAGCTCGAGCTCGTTGAGGCAGAGCAGAGGTCCAAGCTCTTCATCTTGGGCGATGCGGTTGGCAAGTGGTGTGGACATAAGAATTTTATAGGCGTTGTAGTGCTCAAGTTGCGTGACGGCGTCGCCCACGGTGCGTGCGTATCCGTACGTCTCGGGGGCATCTGCACTCATGCGCACGACGCGATCGATGCCCTCAAAGCGAATGACCTCGCCCGATTGCTCGAGATAGGGGGCGAGGCGCTGTAACATGCCGGGGCTTATGGCAGCGTTTCGCACGACGCGCCCCTCGAGTTCGGCGTAACCGCCCGCGAGGCACACGACGCCTGCCCACGGCAGTTCGAGCAGCTTGGGGTGGATGCAGCTGAGGGTGCGCCCCGTACAGATAAAAGCTTTGTTGCCGTTGGCGACAAACGTGCGAATTGCCTGTGCAACCGTCTCGTTGGGATAGGGGGAAAGATCTCGCTCGCCCTCGGGGAGCTCTTGGGCAAGTTTGGGATCTTGCCAGGCGAGCGTACCGTCGATGTCGAAGAAGCAGACATTGCCATACTTTTTGGCGCCATCGCCGGCATGAAAAGGCGAGGCGGCGAATGCAAAACCCGGTTCGAGTCCCATAATCTGATCAAAGTGTTCTTTGACGCGGGGTACCGAGATGCCGATGATTACCTGAGCGGTCTTGCCGGTGACGATGAGGCCTTTGGCACCCGCTGCGACAAAGGTCGCATTGTCCGCGACGATGGAGGGATCCACGACTTCGACGCGCAGACGCGTGGCGCAGTTGGTTGCGCCCGCAATGTTGGAGACGCCGCCCAGAAGCGTCACAACCTGCTCGGCGAGGAGATGATCTTGTGAGGCTTGGTTGCCGGAAGCGCCGGTTTTGGATGAGCGCTTTTCGTCAACGTCGTTTCCCGTCAAGCGTGAGAGCGCTGCGTTGCTGGCGATATGGTCCTCGCGTCCCGGGGTTTTAAGGTCAAAGGTCAGGATAAGACCTCGAAAGCTCAGAAAGAAGATGACGCTAAAGATGAGTCCGATTCCGAGCGCCAAAAGGTAGGAGCCGGCATGCATTCGCATAAGTGGGATGAAGTTGAAGGCCGTCATTTCCATGAGACCGCCTGAGAAGATGCCGACGATACCGAAGAGGTTCATGGTCATGGCAAGGCAGGAGGATAGGACGGCGTAGAGCAAAAAGAGTCCGGGATAGGTGAACATAAAGAGAAACTCGAGCGGCTCGGTGACGCCGCAGACCACCGAGGCGACGATGGCGGGCAAAAGGATGGCCTTAAGGCCGGCCCGGCGTTCGGGTTTGGCGGTGAAATAGAATGCTGCCGCGATGGCGGGAAGGCCAAAGAGCTTACTCCAGCCGGTGGCGGTAAAACCTGCCCAGGGTGCAAGTTCATTTAAAGGGCGCGTGCTATGGGAGAGAATGGGGAGGAGGTTGGTCCACGTGGCGTAAATACCGTCGTGAATGACCAGATTGTCGTAATAGATGGGCATGTAGAGCAAATGGTGCAAGCCCATGGGTTCGAGCGCGCGTTCCAAAAACACAAAGACGCCCACGCCGAAGGGACCGACGCCCACAAGTGCGTGGCGCAGCGTTTCGGTCACAGCGTATACGAAGGGCACGATGGCGGCCGAGATAGCGGCAAGGGCAAACACGGCAAAAAAGCTGATGAGGTAGACCAGCGAGGAGCCCGAGAAGGTGCCGAGCCAATCGGGAACCTTGGCATCGTAGAAGCGGTCATGGATGGCGACGACGGTTGCCGATACCGCCAGCGGGCCGATAATGCCGGTGTCGAGCGTCTTGATGCCGTCGATGACGGCGATACCACTGGCGGGGGTCAAAGATGCCGGGTACTTAAGTCCAAGGTTGTCTCCGCTCAGCTTAATGATCTCGCTCAAAAAGAAGCAGTAGGCAAAATAGGCCACGAGCGCCTCGAAGCAGCAGCGTGCCGGTTGCTTTTGGGCAAGACCGATGGGCAGCGCTACGGCAAAAAGGAGCGGGAGGCGTTTAAAGACCGTCCACGAGCCGCGCTGGATGATGGTCCAAAAAACGTACCAAGGGGTTCCGTATACGGCGAGATCGCCGACGATGTCCACAGTCGTTGCGAGAGCGGAGACGCCGACCATGAAGCCTGATATAGAAAACAGCATGGCGGGCGCGAACATTGCCCCGCCAAAGCGTTGGATTTTTTGCAGCATGTTCTGCCTCTCGACCGTAAGCCCGCCATGTCTGCGGTGGAACGTTTGAACAATGAGTTAATTGTAGGGGAGTGAGCGTTCGCCGCATTGATGGTTTTGATTCGAGTCGATTGGAGCATCATGGGCGCCGTTGACAGTTAATAATCGTTGCTTTGCCGATAATCGGTTTAAACAACTTTAAGAAATGCTATCCTGCCTAGCCATACATATTCATTAGAGGTGAAGTCATGCCAAAAGCGATATACGAAGGAATCTACCGAGAAATACGCTCGCGCATCATTAATGGGACCTATGCGTTTCAGGAGATGCTGCCAACTGAAGCCGAGCTGACCGCGGAATTTGGCTGCACGCGCAATACCGTTCGACGCGCCTTGAGCATGCTGGCCGACCAGATGTTTGTGCAGCCTATACACGGCAAGGGCGTGCGCGTTATTTGGCTCAAGGGCGAAACCGACATGCTGGGCGCACTCGAGGAAGTCGAGTCGTTTGGCGAATTTGCAAAGCGCAACAATGCCGTTGCATCGACGGACGTTAAGTCTTTTGAGCATTTGATTTGCACCGAGCAGCTCTCTCGTTGTCTGGGCTTTAAGGTGGGCGAGGAGTTGATTCGCGTGGTGCGCGTCCGAAGCCTTAACGGCAATGCGCGCCAAGTAGACCATGGTTACTTTTTGGAGTCGATCGCCAAAGGCCTGACGCCCGAGATCGCGGCAGATTCTATTTACGGCTATCTGGAGCACAAGCGCGGTGTCAAAGTGATGGCGAGCCGTCGTACGGTGAGTGTCGAGCTCGCCAACGATGAGGACTGCAGCTATCTTGACCTCGGCAAATACAACTGCGTTGCCGTCATGGAGAGCCAGTCGTACACCTCGGATGGCATCTTGTTTGAGGTGACGCACACTCGCACACACCCCGAGATCTTCCACTACCGCGTCAACTCCAAGCGATAGCCGGCCAGCTCGCAGCCTGACGAGACTCATGCCCTCAAAGCGAAAGCGCCCGGTCAAACCGACGATGCATCGGCTTGACCGGGCGTTTTCTCTGCATTTGATAACAATTAATTGTTTATACAAAACTTGTCAAGTATCAAGTTGAAATTACCGTTCACCGAAGTTTTTCTACCGCTCTAGTAATACTTGTTCAAACAAGTAGCCAAATAGCGTATCGTACAAATCAGCAAAAGGGGCAAAGTCCCCGAGCCAATCTCCGAAGGCGGCGGCAAAGGGTGCCGCCACGGTGTGAAAGGGTGGATTGTAATGAAGAACGAAATGAGCAGAAGGCAGTTCCTGGGCTTTGCTGGTTCCGCGGCTGCGGTTCTTGGTCTGGGTCTCGTGGGCTGCGGTGGCTCCGCCGGCTCCGGCTCCTCTGCTTCTGGTGACGCTGCCGAGGTCTACTTCCTCCAATTCAAGCCCGAGGTCGACAAGGAGTGGAAGGAGATCGCCAAGGCCTATAAGAAGGAGAAGGGCGTCGAGGTCAAGATCGTGACCGCCGCCTCCAACACCTACGAGGAGAAGCTCAAGTCCGAGATGTCCAAGAGCTCCGCTCCGACCCTGTTCCAGGTCAACGGCCCCACCGGTCTTAAGAACTGGAAGGATTACTGCGCCGACCTGTCCGATACCAAGCTCCGCGGTGAGCTCATTGACGACTCCCTGGCTCTGCAGTCCGACGGCAAGGATGTGTGCATCGACTGGGTTCAGGAGAGCTTCGGCATTATTTACAACAAGCAGCTGCTCGAGAAGGCTGGCTACAAGGCCGAGGACATCAACTCCTTCGACAAGCTGAAGGCTTGTGCCGACGACATCCAGGCCCGCAAGGACGAGCTTGGTGTTGAGGGTGCCTTCACTTCCGCCGGCATGGACGACTCCTCCAGCTGGCGCTACACCACCCACCTTGCCAACATGCCGCTCTACTACGAGTTTGAGAAGGAGCACAACCAGGAGGACGACGAGATCAAGGGTGAGTTCCTCGACAACTACAAGCAGATCTTCGACCTGTACATCACCGACTCCACCTGCGATCCTTCGCAGCTTGCTTCCAAGACCGGCGACGACGCCACCAACGAGTTCGCAACCGGCAAGGCCGTCTTCTACCAGAACGGCTCTTGGGCCTACTCTGACCTCGTCAAGGCCGGCATGACCGACGATCAGATTGGCATGATGCCCATCTACATCGGTGTTGACGGCGAGGAGAACCAGGGCCTGTGCTCCGGCGGCGAGAACTACTGGTGCGTCAGTTCCCAGGCTTCCGAGGATGCCCAGAAGGCCACCGAGGACTTCATGTATTGGTGCGTCACCGCTGACACCCCGACCAGCATCATCGCCGACAAGATGGGTCTGACCGCTCCGTTCAAGAGTGCCAAGGAGACCACCAACGTCTTCTCGCAGCAGGCCGTTGCCATGGCCAAGGACGGCAAGAAGACCGTCGCTTGGGACTTCGTCTACATTCCCTCCGAGGAGTGGAAGAAGAACCTCAAGCAGGCTCTGATTGCCTACGCTGCCGATAACAGCAAGTGGGACGGCGTCAAGAACGCCTTCGTCGATGGCTGGAAGACCGAGAAGGCTGCTTCCGAGTAAGCAGTTGCTGCCCGAGCTATCTGATTAGCGACAGGGGGGGCGGGCAGACGTAGGTTTGCCCGCCCCCCTACATATTGAAAGGACCCTTTTATGGGCAAAGCACTCAAGCGCTGGTGGCCGCTCTTTATGTTGCCCACGTGCCTGGCGTTTATGATCGGGTTCGTGATTCCCTTTATTCAGGGCTTCTATCTCTCGTTCTGCCAGTTTATTATCATTAGTAACGCGCACTTTGTCGGTATCGAGAACTACGTGCGCGCGCTGTCCGATCCGCAGTTCTCCACGTCGTTCTTCTTTACCGTGGCGTTTGCCTTCCTGTCGACGGTGCTCATCAACGTGATCGCCCTGGCCATTGCGCAGGCGCTCACCCGCAAGGCGCTCAAAGGCACCAACATCTTCCGTACGATCTTCTTTATGCCTAACCTGATCGGCGGCATCGTGCTGGGCTACATTTGGCAGATTCTGATCAACTGCCTGCTCTCCAACGTGGGCGCCCAGCTCATCGCTCTTAACTCTGCTGCTGGCTTCTGGGGCCTTATCATCCTGACCCTGTGGCAGCAGGTCGGCTACATGATGATTATCTACATCGCTGGTCTGCAGTCCATTCCGTCCGACTACATCGAGGCCGCCAAGGTCGACGGCGCTACGGCATGGCAGACGTTTTGGAAGGTTAAGATCCCTAACCTGATGCCGACCATCACCATCTGCCTGTTCCTGTCCATCACCAACGGCTTTAAGCTGTTCGACCAGAACCTCGCCCTTACCGGCGGCGCCCCCGCGCACTCCACCGAGATGCTCGCCCTGAACATCTACAACACGTTCTATTCGCGTGCAGGTATCGCATGGCAGGGCATCGGTCAGGCCAAGGCGGTTATCTTCTGCATCCTGGTCGTGGCCATCTCCATGATCCAGCTTAAGGCCACGAGGTCCAAGGAGGTGCAGCAGTAATGAAACGCGATAAGGTTATCAACCGCGCGCTCTCGATTTTCTTTACGATTCTGTCGCTCGCGTGGATCTACCCCGTGTTTATGATCGCGCTCAATTCCTTTAAAAAGGCAACTGCAATCAGCACCACCACGGCATTCGATCTGCTCACGCCCGAGACGTTCAACGGCCTCGCAAACTACATGCATGCCCTTAACGAGCAGGGCTTTGCCTCGGCATTTATGTACTCGCTCATCATCACGGTCACGTCGGTCGTGCTGATTCTGGTGTGCTGCTCCATGTGTGCTTGGTACGTAGTGCGCGTCAACAGCAAGATCTCGAACTTCTTCTATTACCTGTTCGTCTTCTCGATGGTCGTGCCCTTCCAGATGCTCATGTTCACGCTGTCTAATTTGGCGGACCGCATCGGCTTCAACACGCCGTTCAACATCTGCTTTATCTATCTGGGCTTTGGCGCGGGCCTGGCGGTCTTTATGTTCGCCGGCTTTGTAAAGAACATTCCGCTCGAGATCGAAGAGGCGGCCATGATCGACGGCTGCAACCCGGTCCAGGTGTTCTTTAAGATCGTCCTTCCCATCATGAAGCCCACCTATCTTTCGGTCGGCATCCTCGAGACCATGTGGGTCTGGAACGACTATCTGCTGCCCTACCTTACCCTCGACTCCACCAAGTACAAGACCATTCCTATCTTGATCCAGTACTTCCGCGGCGGCTACGGCCACGTCGAGCTCGGCCCCATGATGGCCTGCATCATGATGGTCGTTATCCCCATCGTCATCATGTACATCCTCTGCCAGAAGTACATTATCGACGGCGTGGTGGCAGGTGCCGTCAAGGGCTGATGCCGTAACTGTTTTGCAAGTTTCAGCGGCGCCCCTCAGCACGGCGCCGCATATCGAAAGGTAAAGACATGGCAGAGATCGTTCTCAAGCATGTTCAGAAGGTGTATCCCAACACCGAGTCCAAAAAGAAGGGCTTCTTTGGCAAAAAGAAGAAGACCGAGGAGAAGAAGCACAACCTCAAGGTTACCGAGGACGGCGTGCTCGCGGTGGAGGACTTTAGCCTCACCGTGCATGACCAGGAGTTTATCGTTCTCGTTGGCCCGTCTGGCTGCGGTAAGTCCACGACGATGCGCATGGTCGCCGGCCTGGAGGACATTACCTCGGGCGACGTGCTCATCGACGGCAAGCGCGTCAACGACGTGGCGCCCAAGGACCGTGACATCGCCATGGTGTTCCAGAGCTACGCTCTGTACCCCAACATGACGGTGTACGAGAACATGGCGTTTACGCTCGAGCTCAAGAAGGTCCCCAAGGACGAAATCGACCGTAAGGTTCGCTCCGCTGCCGAGATCTTGGGTATTACCGAGTACCTCGACCGTAAGCCTAAGGCGCTTTCGGGCGGCCAGCGTCAGCGCGTCGCCATCGGCCGCGCCATCGTGCGTGACCCCAAGGTCTTCCTGATGGACGAGCCGCTGTCCAACCTGGACGCCAAGCTTCGTAACCAGATGCGTGCCGAGCTCATCAAGCTGCGTCACGAGATCAAGGGTACGTTCATCTATGTTACTCACGACCAGACCGAGGCCATGACCCTCGGCGACCGTATCGTGGTCATGAAGGACGGCGTTGTCCAGCAGATCGCCACGCCGCAGGAGGTCTTCAGCCATCCCGCGAACATCTTCGTCGCCGGCTTCATCGGCGTGCCGCAGATGAACTTCTTCGATGCCCAGCTGGTGCGTTCGGGCGAAGGCTTTACCGTCAAGACCGAGGATATGAACGTTGTTCTTGCCCCCGAGACTTGCGCTCAGCTTGCCCTCAACTGGGACGGCGGCGACGTGAAGGAGATCACGGCCGGCGTGCGCCCCGAGCAGATCCTGCTTGCCGACAAGGGCGAGGAGGGTGCACTCCAGGGTACCGTCGAGGTGACCGAGCTCATGGGTTCGACCGAGCACGTCCACGTGACCGCCCCCGACGGCCAGTTTGTCCTGATCATCCCCGTCGTCGATCTTGAGGCCAAGGGTTCGCTCAAGGCTGGCGACCCCATCTGGTTCAAGTTTGAGAAGAACGCGACCCATCTCTTCGATAAGGTGTCTGGCAAGAACCTTATCTAGGCCCGATCCAATCAGGCCCTCCTTTTGGGCGACTGCGGCTTTGCCATCCTTTTGCCGTGGTCACATATAAGGCTCCCCTCCCGTCCACTGGGCGAGAGGGGAGCCTTCCTTTGTGTTGGGGCCGTTCATCTGTCAGTTTGTCTTGATTTGTAACAGAAGGAGGGCCAAATTGGGTCTAGATGTTACAGATTGAGACAGCGTCGAGCTGCCTGTCCTTTTATCTCGATCTGTAACACGAAG
>CAJMRN010000070.1 GCA_905215815.1 uncultured bacterium
CTTCAACCAGCACTATCCCTGCCCCAACTTTGAGGGCGACGCCTATACCGTCTTCACCAATATCCCGGCGGCGGGCGCCATGCGCGGCATCGCGAGCTCGTTGGCCGCGGCCCGATTGCCGCTCGTGGCGATTGTCGCCTGCGATATGCCGTTTGTCTCGCCGGAACTCATCGGCGCGCTTGCCGATCGTGTTGAGGCCGAGGCGCTCGACGTGTGCGTGCCGCGCGAGGAGCGGGGGATTGAGCCGCTTTGCACCGTCTGGCGCCGTGACGCGTGTGCGCCGGTTGCCCAAGAGCTGCTCTCCTGCGACCGCCAACGCATTCGCTGCCTGATCGACCGAGTGAACGCTGGGTATTTGGATGAGCCTCAGATTGTTGAGGTCGCAGGCTCGACGCTCTGCTTCGAAAACGTTAATACGCCCGAGGAGTTTGCGGCGGCCGAGTTACTCGCCTAGACGATTGGAGTTGTCATGTCTCACGATATTTGTCCCGACACGGGAGTGCCTTGCACTTGCGACGGGTCCGAACCCTGTACCTGCGGTTGCGGTGGCTGTGGACATACCGCGGAAGAGGAAGCGGCCGCCGAGGCGTATCGTGAGGCACACCGCGAAGGCCCGTCGGGTGGCGCTCTCGACCACGAACGCAAGATTATCGTGTCGTTCGACAGCACTTTCGATGTGATGGAATGCGAACAGCTGTGTCTTGCCGCCGGTGTGCCCGGGCGCATCATGCCGCTGCCCGGCTCCATCACCGCCGGCTGCGGGCTGTGCTGGGCCATGCCGTTCTCGGGCGACGCTCTCGCCGCCTTCCGCGCCGCCACTGAGGGCCGCATAACCCCTGCCGACTACCATCAGCTTGTCCTCTAACCACCAACACCACCACAAAGGTGCCTGTCCCCAATGTGGTGGTTTGGAACACGTGGACGAAACAGGTTTGAAACACAGGTTTCGCACGTCAGGCACTCAAAAACGCTTCTACCTGCATTGTAATCAAAATGAAACATCTGCTCGTCGGCTTATGCGTAACTTTGCTGCAACAGTGCGATATTATCCATACTCGATAAAGCTCGCGGCGCATGGGGCGCCTCGAACGACACTTTTCTTTTCCATCAATTGGAGGAAGCATGAGCTACACGCAGAAAGTTCTCGAAGAGCTCAAGGCCCGCTATCCCGAGCAGCCTGAGTTCATCCAGGCCGCGACCGAGATCCTCGGCACCATCCAGCCGGCTCTCGACGCCCACCCCGAGTACGAGGAGGCCGCCCTGCTGGAGCGCCTCGTCGAGCCCGAGCGCATCGTCATGTTCCGTGTCCCCTGGGTCGACGACCAGGGCAAGGTTCAGGTCAACCGCGGCTATCGCGTCGAGTTCAACTCTGCCATTGGGCCCTACAAGGGCGGCCTGCGCTTTAACCCGACGGTCACCCTGGGTATGCTCAAGTTCCTGGGTCTGGAGCAGATCCTCAAGAACAGCCTGACCACCCTTCCCATGGGCGGCGGCAAGGGCGGCTCCGACTTTGACCCCAAGGGCAAGTCCAACAACGAGATCATGCACTTCTGCCAGTCCTTCATGACCGAGCTCTATCGCCACATCGGCCCCAACACCGACGTTCCCGCCGGCGACCTGGGCGTTGGCGGCCGCGAGGTTGCCTACCTGTTCGGTCAGTACAAGCGCCTGACCAACGAGTGGACCGGCGTCCTCACCGGCAAGGGCCTCTCCTTTGGCGGCTCGCTCGCCCGTACCGAGGCCACTGGCTACGGCCTGGCCTACTTTGTGGACGAGTACCTCAAGAGCCGCGGCGACTCCTTCGAGGGCAAGAACGTCGTCGTTCACGGCTCCGGTAACGTCGCCATCTACGCGGTCCAGAAGGTTGCCCAGCTCGGCGGCAAGGTGCTTGCCTGCTCCGACACCCATGGCTGGGTCGAGGATCCCGACGGCATCGACTACACCGTGCTCGAGCATGTCTACAACAAGAAGCGCTCCGGCCACGACAAGGGCGTTACGCTCGCTATGTACGTTGACGAGAAGCCCAACGCCGTGTGGCACGAGGGCGACGGCCGCGGCGTGTGGCAGCTGCCCTGCGACATCGCGCTGCCCTGCGCTCGCGAGAACACGCTGCTGCTCGAGGACGCCCAGGCGCTCGTCGCCAACGGCTGCAAGGTGGTCGGCGAGGGCGCGAACATGCCCACGACCATCGAGGCCACGACCTATTTCCAGGAGAACGGCGTCGCCTTTATGCCCGGTAAGGCTGCCAACGCCGGCGGCGTGCTCGTGTCCGGCCTGGAGATGAGCCAGAACGCCGAGCACCTGTCCTGGACCTTCGAGGAGGTCGACGGCAAGCTCGAGCAGCTCATGCGCGGTATGTTCCACAACGTGGACGATACCGCCAAGGAGTATGGCCAGGAGGGCAACTTTGTCATGGGCGCCAACATCGCCGGCTTCCTGAAGGTCGCCGACGCCATGCTCGCCCAGGGCGTCTGCTAAATCTTCGCTCGACATAGCATGTGATGAGGCTCCCAGCTATCTTGCTGGGAGCCTTTTCTATCCCGGAGGACTCCTCATAACTTGCGGTGATATACGGACTGTTTTGCGTTCCAGAACGGCTAATCAGTCCGTATATCACCGCAAGTTATGGATGGGTGGGTGGATTTTGTCCTAAAACGGTGTGCGGTCCCTCGTTTGGTACACTAAAAGGTACTGGACAAGTGAAGAGATGGGGGAGAACGTGCTCAAGTTCGGTACCTACGTCCGTGTTGGAAACGCGGCCGAAGCCTATGAGCTCTTACAGAAGAACCGCAACAACAAGATTGTGGGCGGTGGCATTTGGATGCGCCTGGGTTCGCGTCGCGTGGCGACGGCGATTGACCTTTCGGCCTGCGGACTCGATCAGATCGAGGAGACCGAGACCGAGTTTCGCATCGGTGCCATGTGCACCCTGCGCCAGCTCGAGCGTCATGCCGGGCTCAACGCGCTTGTCAACCATGTTTTTGAGTTCGCCGTTCACGATATCGTGGGCGTGCAGCTGCGCAACACGGCCACGGTGGGCGGTAGCATCTACGGCCGCTTTGGCTTCTCGGACGTTCTCTCCGCCTTCCTCGCGCTTGATTCTTACGTTGAGCTGACGGGCGCCGGCCGCGTGCCGCTCACCGAGTTCGTCGACATGGGTTACATGCGCGACGTGATCGAGCACATCGTGGTCGTTAAACACGACTACCGCGCGAGCTGCGAGGCCGTGCGCAAGGCTGCGACCGACTTCCCCTCGCTTAACGTCACCGCCGCCTGGTGGGACAACAACTGGCACGTCACCGTGGGCGCCCGCCCGCTGCGTGCGACCCTGCTGCAGGGTGAGGCATGTGGCCTGGTGAGCGAGCAGCCTTCCGAGGATGAGCTGCGCGCCCTGGCCGCATCCGTGCGTGCCCTGAGCTACGGCACCAACCTGTGGGGCTCGGCCGACTACCGCCGCCGCATCTCAGCCCCGCTTGCCGTCCAGGCCGTGCGCCGCGCCGCCGGCATCGAGCTTTCAGCCGCGCTTGCCCGCGAGCTCGAGACCGTGCAAGTGCCTAAGTTTGCCACGGACGAGTATTCCTGCCGCCGCGTGCCCGGCGTCGATTCTAGCGAGGTGTGCTAATGGCTGCCAAACTTATCGATCTTTCCTTTACGCTCAATGGCCGCAAGGTCAAGGTTCAGATTGCCCCCGATACCATGCTCTTTGCGCTGCTGCGCGAGCAGGGCTGCGCGTCGGTGCGCTGTGCCTGCGAGACCACCAACTGCGGTCTGTGCACGGTGTGGCTCGATGGCGACCCGGTTCTGAGCTGCTCGGTTCCCGCCGCCCGTGTTGAGGGACACACCATCACCACGCTTGAGGGCCTTAAGGCCGAGTCCGAGGCTCTCGCCCGTGCGATGGCTGCCGAAGGCGCCGAACAGTGCGGTTTTTGCGCCCCCGGCCTCATCATGAACGTGCTGGCGCTCGCCCGCGCCGCCAAGGAGGACCCGAGCCTCGTCGCCACGCGCGAGGAGCTCTCGCGCCAGCTCGCCGGCAACCTGTGTCGTTGCAGCGGCTACGAGAGCCAGCTGCGCGCTATCGTCCGCTTCCTCAACGAGTCTGGCGTACAGGTGGGCTTCGAGATGCCCGAGCTGCCGGTCAACGACACCAGCTGTGACGGCGTCTCCTACAAGCAGATCACCCACAAGCAGCCCAAGAAGGACTCGAAGGCCTTGCTCGAGGGGCGTCCCGTCTATACGGGCGACCTGGTGCCCGCCGGCGCGCTCATCGTCAAACTCAAGCGCAGCCCCTATGCCCGCGCCAAGATCCGCTCCATCGATACGTCGCGCGCCCTGAAGGTGCCCGGCGTGGTGGGCGTCTACACCTACGAGGACGTGCCCAAGCGCCGCTTTACCATCGCCGGCCAGAGCTATCCGCAGCCGAGTCCTTACGACCGCTTGATTCTCGAGAACCTCGTCCGTTACCAAAACGAGGAGGTGGCGATTGTCGCCGCCGAGACTGAGGAGGCCGCCGACAAGGCACTCAAGCTCATTAAGGTTGACTATGAGGTGCTCGAGCCGCTGCTCGACTTTACCCAGGCGCTCGATAATGACATCGTGGTTCACCCCGAGGGCGACGTGACCTTTATGTTCCCGCAGGGCGGCGACGTTCCGCGCAACCTGGTGTGCAGCGGCACGAGCGACTTTGGCGACCTTGACGAGGCCTTCGCCCAGAGCGACATCGTCTTCACCCGCACTTACACCAGCCAGGCAACCCAGACCGCGCCCATGGAAACCTTCCGTGCCTTCGCGACGACCGACGCGTTCGGCCGCATTTCGGTGACCACCTCTACGCAGGTGCCCTTCCACGTGCGCCGCATGGTCGCGCAGTCGCTCGATATCCCGCAGTCGCAGGTGCAGGTCATTAAGCCGCGTATCGGCGGTGGCTTTGGCTCCAAGCAGACGGGCTGCTGCGAGATCTTCGTTGCGTTCGTCACCCAGCAGACCGGCCGTCCGAGCTACTGCTGCTACACCCGTGAGGAGACTATCACTGCGGGCAACTCGCGCCACCAGATGCAGATGACCGTTAAGCTGGGCGCCATGAACGACGGCACCATCACGGCCATCGATTTGCACACGCTGTCCAACGCCGGCGCGTACGGCGAGCACGCCACCACGACGATCGGCCTTTCGGGTCACAAGAGCCTGCCCATCTACAACCATGTGAAGGCGAGCCGCTTTAGCTGGGACGCCGTCTACACCAATACCAACCGCGGCGGCGCGTATCGCGGCTACGGTGCCACCCAGGGCCAGTTTGCCGTGGAGAGTGCCGTCAACGAGCTCGCCGACATGTTGCACATGGACCCCGCCGACCTGCGCCTTAAGAACATCGTGCGCGAGGGCGAGATCATGCCGCAGTACTACAACGAGAAGCTCAACGCCTGCGCGCTCGACCGCTGCCTGCTGCGCGCGATGGACATGATCGGTTGGCGCGACAAGCCGCTAGCCGTCGACCTGGGCGACCGTGTGCGTGCTCTGGGCTGTGCGCTCACCATGCAGGGCTCGGGCATCTCCAACGTGGACATCGCCGGCATCGACATGCGCCTGGAAGAGGACGGCTTCATTACCATCGGCACCGGCGCCACCGATAACGGCATGGGCGTCGACACGATCCTGGCGCAGATTGCCGCCGAGGAGCTGGGCGTGGAGAGCTCGCTGATCGTGGTGCGCGGCGTGGACACCGACGTGTCGCCGTTCGACGCCGGTTCGTACGCAAGCTCCGGTACCTACGTGACGGGCCTGGCCGCCAAGAACGCCGCGACCGAGCTGCGCGAGAAGATCTGCGCCAAGGCCGCCCAGATGTGGGATGTGGACGCCGCCGATGTGGTCTTTGATGGTCAGTACGTGCGCCTGTCCGACGAGCGTGCCGCGCGCGAGCAGAACCGCTACCTCACGCTGCGCGACTTTGCCAACCTGTGCGTAAAGAACATCGCGGGCGGCGACGCGCTCACCTCGCATGCCTCTGCCTGCCTGCCCGTTTCGCCTCCGCCGTTTATGGCCGGCATTGCCGAGGTCGAGGTCGACAAGGCCACCGGCAAGGTGACCGTGGTGGACTATGCGGCGGCTGTGGACTGCGGCACCGTGATCAATGAGGCGCTCGCGCGCGTCCAGGCCGAGGGCGGCATTGCCCAGGGAATCGGCCACGCGCTCTACGAGATCGTCGAGCACGACGACCGCGGTCGCCTGCGCACCGGCAACTTTATGAGCTACAAGCTACCCACGCGCCTGGATATCGGCAGCATTCGCGTGGCCTTTGAGCCGAGCTACGAGCCGACGGGCCCGTTTGGCGCCAAGTCGATCGGCGAGGTCGTCATCAACACGCCGCTCGCCGCCGTTGCCTCGGCCGTGGCACACGCTACCGGACATCAGGTTCGCTCGCTGCCGATCACGCCCGAGAAGGCCCTGCTAGGGGAGTAGCGGGTCGGCGAACAAGTCGTAATGGGCGGGGCGGGGTAACTCGCCCCGCCTTTTGCACTCGTGGTGAGGTCGTGAGCCTGTAAAAGGTGTGCGTGCGCTTGCCGTTCGTATCTGCTATCATTCCTAGTCTGTGCGCTCATGCGGGCGTGGCGGAATTGGTAGACGCGCCAGATTTAGGTTCTGGTGGGATTCCCGTGAAGGTTCGAGTCCTTTCGCCCGCACCAACGCATCTGCGTCGGCTTCGGCCGTCGCGACTCTTTGTTGCATAAAGGTACCAGCACCTCAGATAAGCTGGGCAGTATGAGGAGGAACGTGTTGAACATCACCGCTTCTGACGTCAAGGACGCCAAGCTCACCGCTACGGTCACCATCCCGGCCGCCGACGTCGACGCCGCGATCAAGAAGGCCTACAAGGATACCGCCAAGAAGTACCGCTTCCCGGGCTTCCGCGCCGGTAAGGCTCCCCGTCCGGTCATCGACTCCGCTCTTGGCGCCGAGGCTACCCTCGCTCAGGCCACCAACGACCTGATCGCCGCCAACGAGCCCGCCGTCCTCAACGAGCTGGACATCGTCCCCACCAAGAGCGGTGACTACAAGGAGCTCGACCTCGCCAAGGATCACGAGGACTACACCTACACCGTCGAGTTCTCCCTGCGTCCTGCTGCCGAGCTCTCCTCCTTCGACGCCGTCGAGATCGAGATGCCCCCTGCGGAGGTCACCGAGTCCGAGATCAACAACCAGGTCGAGATGCTCCTCAACTACCGTGCCACCTTCGAGGACGTCGAGGGTCGCGCCGTCGAGGCTGACGACTATGTGACCGTCGACCTCAAGGCCGTCGAGAACGCCGACAACTTTGCCGCCGAGGGCCGCATGCTCATCGCCGGTAGCGACAGCAACCCCAAGGAGTTCAACGAGGCCCTGATCGGCGCTAACGTTGACGACGTTAAGACCGTCACCTGGACCGACGAGGTCGAGGAGGGCGAGGAGGCCGAGACCCACACCGTCGAGGTCACCGTCAAGGGCATCAAGGTCCGCAACACCCCCGAGCTCACCGACGAGCTCGTCAAGTCCGACTTTGGCTTTGACAGCATCGACGCTATGCGCGACGCCATCAAGATCGAGATCGAGCAGGACAAGGCTTCCCGCCTCCCGGCCGAGAAGGAGAACCGTTGCGTCTCCGCTCTCGCCGAGCGCCTGCAGCTCGACGAGATGGATGCTGACTACGAGCAGTCCGTCTTTGAGGAGCTTGGCCAGAACTTCCTGTCCAACCTCGCTGCCCGCGGCATGACCCTGGACACCTGGCTGCCCGCTTCCGGCCTGACCATGGAGCAGTTCATCGGCGACCTGCACAAGCAGGCCAACGACGTTGCCCGTGAGTCCCTGGCTCTGGACGCCCTCGCCCGTGAGCTCAAGATCGAGGTCACCGAGGACGACATCAACGCCGAGTTCGAGAAGGCCGGCGTCAAGGACGTCGAGGCTTCCAAGGCCGAGTTCATCGCCGATGGCCGCATGCCTGCCGTCCGCGAGTCCATCCGTCGCTCCAAGGCCGTCGACCACCTGGTCGAGAACGCCAAGGTGACCGAGGTCGACGAGACCGCCAAGGACGCCGAATAATTCTCGCCACCTTGCCCGCGAGCGCATGCGTGCGCCCGTGATGGGGTAAAGTTATACACCGGTTATCCGGTTGCTTCGTACGGTGCCAGCCAATGCATAGCATGCGGGCACCGTACGTTTATCTAGAACCAATTTGGTCCGCAAGAGAGAAATGGAGATGCGTATGATCGCCAAGTTCGATTCCGCCCTCGTGCCATACGTTATCGAGCAGACGCCGCGCGGCGAGCGCAGCTACGATATCTATTCGCGCCTGCTCAACGACCGCATCATCTTCTTGGGCGAGGAGATCAACTCCGTCAGCGCCAACCTGGTCGTTGCCCAGCTGCTGCATCTTGAGAGCCAGGATGCCGAGAAGGATATCTCGCTCTACATCAATTCGCCCGGCGGCGAGGTCTACTCCGGCCTGGCGATTCTGGACACCATGAACTTCATCAAGCCGCAGGTCTCCACCATTTGCGTCGGTATGGCTGCGTCCATGGCCGCCGTGCTGCTTTCGGCCGGCGCTAAGGGCAAGCGCTTCTGCCTGCCGCACTCCAAGGTCATGATTCACCAGCCCAGCGGCGGTGCCCAGGGTCAGCAGACCGAGATCGAGATCGTGGCCGAGGAGATCAAGAAGACCCGTCGCGAGCTCAACCAGATCCTGTCCGACGCCTCTGGCCAGCCCATCGAAAAGGTCCAGGCCGATACCGAGCGCGACAATTACCTGACCGCTGCCGAGGCCCTCGACTACGGCCTGATCGATCGTATCGTCACCTCGCGCGATCTCGCCGCGAAGGACGCCTAGGATGGCAGGTAACATGCAGGACAACTTTGACGAGAACGGCAACCCCATCCGCTGCTCCTTCTGCGGAAAAGAGCAGGGCCAGGTCCGCCGCCTCGTAAAGGGTCCGACCAACATCTTTATCTGTGACGAGTGCGTCGCCGCTTGTTCCGAGATTCTGGAGGAGTCGCTGGCTTCGGACTTTATGGACGCTGCCCGCAACGGCAAGCTGCCGGGCTTCCTCAACGACCACGGCCAGGCTGCATCTCAGCCCGCCGTGGACCCCGAGACCGAGGGTTTTGAGCTCGAGGACGACCGCCAGGTCATCACGCACGTGCCGACGCCGCACGAGATTTATGACGAGCTTTCTGCCTATGTCATGGGCCAGGAGGACGCCAAGCGCGCCATGTCGGTGGCCGTGTACAACCACTATCGCCGCGTGATCGAGGGCGGCGCTGCGGTGTCTGCCTTTGATGACGACATGGGCTCGCAGTTCGATGACGATATGGACGAGGTAGAGCTCGCCAAGTCCAACATCCTGCTGCTCGGTCCCACCGGTACCGGCAAGACCCTGCTCGCCCAGACGCTTGCGCGCATCCTCGAGGTGCCGTTTGCCATCGCCGACGCCACCGCCCTTACCGAGGCAGGTTACGTGGGCGAGGATGTTGAGAACATCCTGCTCAAGCTCATCAACGCTGCCGATGGCGATATTGAGCGCGCGCAGGTCGGCATCATCTATGTCGACGAGATCGACAAGATTGCCCGCAAAGCCGAGAACCTCTCTATTACCCGCGATGTCTCGGGCGAGGGTGTTCAGCAGGCGCTGCTTAAGATTCTTGAGGGCACGGTGGCAAGCGTTCCGCCCACCGGCGGCCGCAAGCATCCCCAGCAGGAATTCATCCGCATGGATACCAGCAATATCCTGTTCATCGTGGGCGGCGCCTTCGTGGGCCTGGACAAGATCGTGGGCTCCCGCATGAGCGGCAGCTCCATGGGCTTCGGCGCTCAGGTCTGCTCCAAGAAGGAGATGCCCCTGGGCGAGCTGCTGGAAAAGATCCAGCCCCAGGACCTGGTCAAGTTCGGTCTGATCCCCGAATTCGTGGGCCGTATCCCGATCATCACCCATGTGGACGATCTGGACGAGGCCGATCTGGTGCGTATCCTGACCGAGCCCAAGAACGCCCTGGTGCGCCAGTACCAGAAGCTGTTCGAACTGGACCACGTGCAGCTGCGCTTCACGCCCAATGCCCTCAAGGCCATCGCGGCCCGGGCCATCGAGCGCAAGACCGGCGCGCGCGGCCTGCGCAACGTCATGGAGCGCACCATGCTGGACATCATGTTCCGCCTGCCCTCCATGCCCGGTGTCAAGGAATGCCTCATCAACCGGGCCGTCATCGAAAAGGGCAAGGAGCCGGTGCTGCTGTATGACGAAAGCGCCGAAGGCGCTGCTGCCGATACCAGCCTGAACTAGCCCGGCTTCCGGCATGGTCGCACGGCGTGGAGACGCTCCCGCCTGCTGCTGCCGGTCGCACCTTGCCGGGGCCTGCCCCCGGGCAGGCTGTCACAAGATCTGAAAGGGGGGAAGCATCCGCTTTTGCCGCAGGCAGAAGGGATCCTTCCCCTTTCAACGATATACGGGGCCATCCGGCCCGGCCGTCCCGACGGCTGAGCGGGCCGCCCGCGCGGCCCTTTTACGAGGTACACTATGTCCGAATTCCAGCGCGAAGCGCGCTTTTTTGCCGAGCTGCCGGTCATGCCCCTGCGCGAAGTGGTCATGCTGCCGCGTACCATCATGCCGCTTTTCGTGGGGCGCGAAGCCTCCATCAAGGCCATCGAACTGGCCCAGTCCGGCTACAACAAGCAGATGTTCCTGGTGGCCCAGCGCGAGCCCGATGTGGAGAAGCCCGGCGCCGATGATCTGAGCCCCGTGGGGGTCGTCTGCAAGGTCCTGCAGATGCTGCGCCTGCCCGACGGCACCATCAAGGTGCTGTTCGAAGGCCTGCACCGTGCCCGCTGGACGGAGCTGC
>CAJMRN010000071.1 GCA_905215815.1 uncultured bacterium
TTGGATCGGTTCTTTCTGATATATGCTGGTTGCGGCTCTTCTTTTGGGAGGAGTCGCTTTTTTGTTGCTAGGAGGTTGGCCCGTGACTGATGGGGATGCTCGCTCTGAGCTTCTTTCTGCTGATTGGAATGGCGAATGGATGCACTTGCAAGCTGGTCGGCATCGGGCTGATGATTCTTTTGAGTGGGATAAGCGTGCTCGGCATTTTCGGCCATTGGAGACTGCCCCGTATGCTCGGGATTTTATAAAGCTGTTGGCGCTTGAGCCTGGCGAGTCGGTGCTCGATATGGGGTGCGGGGCTGGGTCGATTGCTATTCCGCTTGCTCAGGCTGGGCATCCCGTGATTGCTGCCGACTTCTCTCCTGCCATGTTGGGCACCCTTGATGCCGGCATTGAGTATTACGGGCTCGAGGATCTAATTACACCGCTTGAGCTTGCCTGGGATGATGATTGGGATCTGGTTGGGCCGGTCGCGAAAGCGGTAGATGTTGCCTTTGCCAGTCGCTCTGTCACCACGACCAACCTAAAAGGGGCACTTGCCAAGCTTGACCGTACGGCTCGTCGGCGTTGCGCCGTCACGATGATCGCCAACTCGAGTCCGCGTTATGACCTGCACTTGATGAATGCCATCGGTGCCTCGGTTACCTGCAGCAATGGTTTTGTGTACGCCTTTAACATCCTCATTCAGATGGGTGCCCTGCCGCAGGTCACGTACTTTGAATCGCCTCGTCGCGACACCTTCGATAGTCTCGAGGCGGGCGTGGCAGACTTTTCTCGCATGCTCGAACATGGCAACGAGGATAAGATCGACCGCCTGCGCGACTATATCGCCCACCACATGATCGAGAACCCCCATGCCGGCGAGCCGGGATCCAAGGGCGTACCGCAGGGACGTTACATGCTCGACCACATCCGCAAAGTCCGATGGGCGTTTATCGCCTGGGAGCCGGTCTCCATACCCCGCCCGTAGCCCATCTAAAGCTTGCATCGTCTTCCCGCCCGGCATCCGCATTCTTTGCGAACTGGGCAAACGCGCTCCACACCGCGCCGTTCCTGCGCTATCGTGGGACAGCTCACGTAGATTAAGGCCCCATTGCGGGGCGCCCCATACATAGAAAGCGAGAACCCATGGCACTGACAGGAGCCCAGGTCAAGCAGCTTCGCAGCATGGCCCATCACCTCAACCCCGCCATCATCATCGGTAAGTCCGATGTCAACGAGGGCACCGTCGAGCAGACGGTTGCCTACCTGGAGAAGCACGAGCTCGTTAAGTGCTCCGTGCTGGACGGCTCCAGCCTTTCTGCCCGCGAGGCCGCCGAGGAGCTCGCTGAGCGCTGCCACGCCGACGTCGTTCAGGTTATCGGCCGCAAGTTCTCGCTGTATCGCGAGTCCTCGCGCAAGGATATCGAGAAAATCAAGCTCGTCTAAAACCGACTGGCCATACCGAGTAGCCTGCGGGCGTCCGATTGATTCGGACGCCCGTTTTTTATCGCTCGACAAGCACGCGCTTAAGTCTGCCTTCGACCAGGCGCTCATACAGACGCCTTGTCTCGGGCTCGGGCACGCCTTGAACCTGCTCTCTTAGGTGGTGCATATGGCCGCTGTACAGCTCAACAACATCGCGACGTCGTCCCGCCGCACCGTAAACGCGCATGGCGCAGCGAACCATGTCCTCGCGCGCCGTCTCCTGGCGAAGCCCCGATTCCACGAGCCAAATTGCCGATTGCAGGTCATTTTCCTCGAGAGCGGCATTCGCTCCCCTAATCATGCAGTCGATGTACTTGGATTGCATAATGTGGCGCATACGCGTAAAGAACGTGGGATTGCAACCGGTGGGAACATACAGCGGGCCCGCGTAGAGCTGCTCGACCTTAAGACATAGCTCAACCAGGTGAGGCCCTCTCGCACCCATGCGATTTCCCAAGATCTCGCGGCTCAGCTGTTCAAAGAGCCTAACATCAGTCTTAACGTAGTCGCCGTTGAGTCCAATGCACTCGTTTTGGATGAGCACACACGACTTGCCATCCGGCGTTGGACCCAAAGCCGAGCGCAAGCGCGATACCGTCGAATACAGATTGTTGCGCGCGGCGTTAAACTCGGCATGGGGCCACAACTCCATGGCGATTGTCTCGCGGTCGACCATGGCATCCATACCCAGCGCAAGACGTTCGGCAAGTGTTGCCGCCTTTTTGCGACGCCACATCTTATCCGTGATGGGAAAACCGTCGCGCTCGGCGCGAAACGCGCCAAACATGCGCATCTCAATATGACCGATGGTATCGACAGCCTCAACCTCGCCCGCCTGGAACAGGTGCTCGCTTTCGCCCTCAAAGTCATCGCGTAGTGAATACCGCGACAGCTCGCGCACCGGAAGCTTCTTGCGAATCCTAACGGCAGGCTCGCCCAGGCAATGCATCGCAAGACGCGCAAAAAGCCGATACGATGGGTCTAAAATCCCCGAGCGATTCATAGACATCCAGGCAGCAAGATCGCTATCGCGGCCCGCAGCGGCCAGGTGCAGCGCCACGATCCAAGCTTCTGAGCCACCGACCTGCGTCTTGCTAATATCGAGCAGCTCCGCCTCTTCGCGAACCGATACCAGCGACGTATTGCGCAGATACGCCACGCGCTCCAGCAGCAAAGCGTTTTCGCGCATGTACGTAATCGATTCGTCGGCGAGCTTGAGCACCTGGACCGCGCGGAACTTTGCGTTGACCGGCCGCCCCTCCGCCAGCGATTGCCAGCCCTCCAGCAATAGCCCAAACAGCTGAATTTGATTGTCGCGAACACGCACCGCAAAGCGGTCGAGCTCGCCAAACGCCACATCGTCGGTCACGGGCAAGCCCGCGAGCAGGCGCCGCGCCGCCAGCACCATACGCAGCCAAATGGATGGCGCCTTAAGCCCGCGGATATCGAGCGCCTCGAGTATCTGCGCCATCTTGTCATCGCGCTCGTCGGGTTTAGCAAACGAGCCGTCGAACAGCTCCGCCAGCATATGGTCGGCCTGTATGAGAATCTCCGCGATGTCGAGCTCGCAATCATAGGCTTTGCACGCTTTGAGCTTCGCGAGAACATCGCCGTCTTCCGCTCGCTCGGTTAGGTGGCGCTTGACCTCGATATGCGCGGACAGCATGTCGAGCACCTCGCAGGATGTCTGTTCTTGCAAAACAGGGTTGGCGGGAAGCCCCAGGTCATTATCGCCGTAAAAGGCGATAGTGAGCGCCTGGGCTATTTTCCAGGTAGCGGGGTCGAGCTCGCGCGCCGCCTGATCGCCCGCACGTTCGATAACGGACGCCATATACCTTGCGAGCTTTGTATTGCACACGCTGACAGCCGCCAGATACACGCCGAGTGCCTCGGCGGGTGCCGGCTCTTGCTCCTGCTTTTCCGCATTGATCATCGCCGACGCCGCGCGGCAAATGTCCCCTCCATGCCCGGTCAGGGCAAGATCGGCCCCATACTGCCCGGCTAGCTCCAACACCACACGGCGGTCCAAGAACGCATCGGCCAGGTCCATGGCCAAATCGCATCTGCCTGCCTTAATCAAAATGCGAGCAGCCCGCGATACCAGTTCGGGACGGATCTCGGCAACAAGCTTTCGCAACCTCAGGCGCGCATTGTCCTTAGCACCCAAACATCTAAAGGTGCGATCAGACGGATCCACGCCAAAAATCGGATAATCGCGCACAAAGATGGACTGGTCGACCATCGAAAGCCTCACACCGCACGCCTCTAGCTCCGCAATGTGGCCCTCGCCCATCAGTACCATCAAGCAGGCAACGATAAACAACAGGTTGTTCTCGAGCGATGCGAGATCGGCCAGCGCCGCACCGTACACGTTGACGATTTCGTTCTCGAGCAACCCGGCAACATCGCCCTGTCCATAAATCCCCGTCTGCAGGGCCGATACCAGCTCGGGCACACCCTGCGTGAGCCGATAAAAATCGAGCGATGTGCTGATCGAGAACGCCGTGGCCCATGACGAATACTCATAGGCGTGCACCTTGAGCATCTGCGCATTGACTTTTACAGAATCGCCCAGCCCGTGGATAAGCAATCGGTTGGAGGGGCGGCAGGCAATAAAGACCCCCGTCCCCGTAGCACGTAAGCTGCGGATTCGATCGATGAGGTCCTCGGTTTCGCGCTGCTCGAGATTGGGCACGTTGTCGATCGCAACGAGCGAATGCGGTTTGTCTTTAAGCTCATCGGCGACAACCTCGAGCTGCATAAAGAGCTCGCGGCCAATCGCGCGGTCGGCCTCGATAATCCGAACCGGCCCTCGCGTGGGGTCCGATTTAACCTCCTGCACGTATTGCAGCAATACCGACGTCTTACCAAACCCGTCGGGCGCGTAAAGCAGAACGATTCCCGCCTTGCGCCCTTTAACGATGAGCTCGTTCATCAAGCGATCGCGCCGCACCATATAGCCGCCGCTCGTCGGCATCAACTCGAGGTCGTCCGTATTGCCCAGATCGTTTACCATACCTGCTCCTCAACTCGACCATATGGACACCGTAGCTGCAGGACCATATGAGTCACCCCGTGAATAGCGCGACTTAGAGTTTTTGGTTGTCTGCCGGTACGTGTTTGGCAAGTTTTTGTACAGCGAGGCCCGATGGTAATTTATCCCCCGACCAATAGGTCTTTGCGCAGGTCAATGCGCTTGCCAGCATGTCCCATCCCATTTGCAGTATAGCGCAGTCGGCTGTTTTTATTTGAGTTGCGCAACTCGCCTATTCCTCGCTACCGCTTGCGACTCTATAGTGGCAAATGTGCATAGAATCTGGTATGGAATGAATCTCATAATTTAGAGCCCACTCGCCAAGCATGTGGCAAGGTTTCCGTCATGCACACGTTACGGCCCGCATCCACTAAAAAGGCCCCCGCAAAGCGAGGGCCTTTTGAAAAGCTATGTAAGATCGCTTGGTCGCGTTACTCGCAGAGCGAAAGAGCGGCCTCGTCAGCAACGACGACGCAGTTGGTGTGCAGCTGCAGGATCGAAGCCGGGCACTTGGGCGTAACCGGGCCATAGCACATATCGTGCACAGCCTGAGCCTTGGCCTCGCCGTTGGCGACAACCAGGATCATGCGGGCATACATGATGGTCTGGGTGCCCATGGTGTAAGCCTGACGGGGCACATCATCGATGCTGTCGAACAGGCGGCTGTTGGCCTGAATGGTGCTCTCGGTCAGGTCGACACAGTGCGTACCCTTGGAGAAGTGGTCATCGGGCTCGTTGAAGCCAATGTGACCGTTGTTGCCAATGCCGAGCAGCTGCAGATCCGGATAACCGGCGGCAGCGACGATCTTGTCGTACTCGGAGCAGGCAGCAGCGGCATCGGGGTTGGAGCCATCGGGCACGTGCGTGTTGTTCAGATCGATATTGATGTGATCGAAGAAGTTCTCGCGCATAAAGTAGTGATAGCTCTGGGGATCGTCGTGCGAAAGACCACGATACTCGTCCAGGTTGTAGGTGCTGACTTCGGCGAAGTCGACGTCGCCCTTCTCGTACCAAGCGGCGAGCTGCTTGTAGGCGCCAATCGGGGTGGAGCCGGTGGCAAGACCCAGCACGCAATCGGGCTTGAGGATAACCTGGGCCGAGATGATATTGGCGGCCTTGCGGCTCATATCCTCGTAGTCTTTAGCTTTAATGATTTTCATTACGCGTCCTTTCTCGTACAAGAGAGGCAAGGCTCCCCTTACAAGCACTTGCCCGCGGCCCGCGTCGGCCGCAACCAACGTGTGCGGCCACCAGGGCGAGGTCGCGTAATGTATGTGTCTCGTGTCTAGCCGCGTCGAGGCCCCTGCCCGTCCACGGTGACCCAAAGCTGTTTAGCCTCGGACGTTTCCCATCTTGCCACGGAGGGCGTCCTCTTTCAAGGGCGCCCTCCGTAAACGTGTTTGAATTGTAGGCTAAAGGCCAAAAGCGCCAACTAGCGCTCGCGAGCGACGATAAGCTGGTCCATCTCCTCGACATGCTCTCCAACGGAACCCTTAATGCTCGAGAACTCAACGGAGTTGCACACCAAGATGGGAACCGTCACATCGTAGCCCTCGGCTTTGATCGCCTCACGATCGAACTCGATGAGCACATCGCCCTTATGGACGATGTCGCCCACTTGCGCATGCACGGTAAAGTGCTTGCCCTCGAGCTGAACGGTGTCCAGGCCAACGTGAATCAGAACGTCCAGGCCATCAACCGTGTTAAGCGCAACGGCATGACCCGTGGGAAAAATCGCCTCGACCTTAGCGTCAGCCGGCGCGATTACACGCGTGCCCGTGGGCTGAATCGCCACGCCCTGACCCAAAAGGCCGGTGGCAAACGTCTGATCGTTTACCTCGGAAAGCGGAATGACGTCGCCCGAGATGGGAGCATCCAGCGTAAGGACTCGACCACGCATACCAAAAGACCTTAGGACTTTAGTGAACATGCTCCCCCTTGGACATACCAATAATCAAATACAGTCTTGCTAGTTTACCACTTGGCACTGGTTTTTGACCATTAAGGAAGTTCGCGCTTGACAACCTCGACGATGTCGTCAACCACACGCTGGGTCAGCTCGTGCGTCTCGGCCTCGGCCATAACGCGAACCAGCGGCTCGGTGCCACTCGGGCGCACCAAGATGCGGCCGCGACCGTCGAGCTCCTTCTCGGCAGCAGCGACAGCGTCCCAAATGGGCTGACAATCGTCCAGGTCGGCCTTGTTGTCCGAATGCACGTTGACGAGCACCTGCGGGTACTTCTTCATGATGCCGGCAAGGTCGGTGAGGGTGCGGCCGGTGCGCTTGAGCACGGCCAGAAGCTGCAGGGCCGTCACCAAACCGTCACCGGTGGTGTTGTGCTCCAGGAAGATGATGTGGCCGGACTGCTCGCCGCCGATGACGGCACCGTCCTCGAGCATACGCTCAAGAACATAGCGGTCGCCCACGGCGGTCTGGACCATCTCAAAGCCCTGCTCCTTCATGGCGATGGAGAAGCCCAGGTTGCACATAACGGTCGAGACAATCTCGGAGTTGGCGAGCTTGCCGCGAGCAGCAAGGTCGGAGCCACAGATGGCAAGAATGTAGTCGCCATCGATCTCGTTGCCCTCGCTGTCCACGAACAGCACACGATCGGCGTCGCCGTCGTGGGCAAGGCCGATATCGGCGTGGGTGCGCAGCACGAGCTCGCGCAGGGGCTCAAGGTGCGTGGAGCCACACTCAACGTTAATGTCGGTGCCGCAGTAATCGGTGTTGATGGCATGGACCGTGGCGCCCAGGCGCTGGAGCGCGGCAGGCGTGGTCTGGCACGAAGCACCGTGGCCGCAGTCGACGGCAACAACCAGTCCGTCGAGCATAAGGCCGTCGAGCGTGCTGATGGCATGATCGACATAGGCCTTGCGGGCGTCCTTCATCTTGATGATGTGACCCACACCGGCGCCAGTCGGCAGTGTATCGGCAGCCATGGCCTCCTCGGACATGACCCAGGCGCTGATCTCTTCCTCAACCGCGTCGGGAAGCTTCATGCCCTTGCGGCTAAAGAACTTGATGCCGTTGAACTCCGGCGGATTGTGCGAAGCGGAGATGACGATGCCGCCGTCGAGCTCGTTTTGGACGGTGAGCAGCGCCACGGCCGGCGTAGGGATAACGCCGCAGCAGTGCGGGCGGCCGCCCTCGGCCATAATGCCGGCGGTCAGAGCACTCTCGAGCATGGTGCCCGAAAGACGCGTATCGCGGCCGATGCAGATGTCCGGACCAAGGAACTTGGTCGCCGCGCGACCCAGGCGAAACGCGAGGTCGCACGAGAGGTCGGCGTTGGCGACGCCACGGACGCCATCGGTACCGAAGATGTTCTGGGGCATAGGATCGCTCCTTCCCAAGTGGGCAAAACGCAGTCGCCCACCCTAGTCGAAAAAGAAAAGCGGGACCCGCCGAGCAATCGGCAGGCCCCGCTTGTACATTGTATCTCGTAAGGAGATAAAACCTTAGCGCTTGGAGAACTGGGGAGCGCGGCGGGCCTTCTTGAGGCCGTACTTCTTGCGCTCGACCACGCGAGCATCGCGCGTAAGGAAACCGGCCTTCTTGAGGTCAGCACGGTAATCGCCAGCGTTCAGAAGAGCGCGAGCGATGCCCAGGCGCAGAGCGCCGGACTGACCGGAGATGCCGCCGCCATCGCACAGAGCGATAACGTCGAACTGACCGGCGGTGTCGGTCACCTTGAAGGGAGCAAGGGCGTTCTCAACGAGCTGATGACGGCCGAAATACTGCTCGGCGTCACGCTTGTTGATGGTCACCTTGCCGGTGCCGGGGACGAGACGGACGCGGGCGACGGCGTTCTTACGACGGCCGGTACCCTGGTAGACAACGGTGTTCTCAGCCATCTTTAAGCCTCCAGCTCAATCTTCGTGGGGTTCTGGGCAGCGTGCGGATGCTCGGCACCAGCGTAGACCTTAAGCTTGGTCATCTGGGCACGGCCGAGGGTGGTCTTGGGCAGCATGCCGCGAACGGCGCGCTCGATGACCTTCTCCGGGTGCTTCTCCATAGCCTGGCGGAAGCTCTCAGCCTTGAGGCCGCCGTTGTAGCCGCTGTGGCGATAATAGGTCTTCGTGTCGGCCTTGTTACCGGTAAGCTGGACCTTATCGGCGTTGATGACGACAACGAAGTCGCCGCAGTCGCTGTTGGGCGTGAACTGGGGCTTGTTCTTACCGCGCAGGATCATTGCGATCTGGGTGGCAAGACGGCCCAGGACAGCACCATCGGCGTCGACGAGAACCCAGTTGCGCTGGACCTCGCCCTGCTTGGCGTAGTGAGTCGATTTCGAAATCACTTAGACTCCTCCATGTACAGTACGTGTTGTTACAGAGATTCACGGGGCTCTGCAAGTAACCCGTCCATATTACCCCGCTCGCCGCCCGAGTCAACAGGTATTTTGGCTCCGACCAGAGTTTCTGCACATGTCGTCCATGGGTCATGACGTCGCGACGCTAGCGCTCGACAAACGCCTCGATATCTCCGAGCAAGCGCTTTGCCTCCTGGCGGCCCTGAATATACAAGTCGAGGAGCTTTGCCGGATCGTGCTCAACGTGGCCGACCTCGACCGGCTTTTGCGGAGCGACGACCAGCGCGCGGCCCTCGCGCTCATACTTCCACAGATGCATGCGCTGGATGTTATAGCGATCGTGGCGCGTCTCGATAGCCTCGAGCAGGTAAGGGTAGTCGGCATAGCGAGCGCGTGCGGCTGGCATAAACTCGTAGGGCTTTTTCTCGTACGAACGGTCCTGCGTGACAATGACAACCGCGCGATTGAAGCCCGCCTCCTCCAGCACGTGCTCGATGGGGACCGAATCGGCTACGCCGCCGTCGACGTATTTGTGCCCGTCTATCTCGACCGGCGGCGTCACCAGCGGCAGCGAGGTCGAGGCGCGCACGGCGTCGAGGTCAAGTACGGCGCTTTTGACCGGCAGGTACGCGGCGGTTCCAAAGAGCATGTCCGTCGCGACGGCGTACATCTCGATGGGGCTCGCGTCGAACGCCTCGTTGTCAAAGGGATCCAGGCGGTCCTGGACATCGTTGAAGATAAAGTCGTAGCCGACGATGGATCCCGTGGACGCAAACGATGCGGCGCCCATGAAGCGATTGTCGTTGCAGAAAGCCAGGTTGATGCGGTTGGCACGGCCGATCTGGTGCGACTTGTAGTTCACGCCGTTGAGGGCGCCGGCCGATACGCCATATACCGCCGGAATCTCGACGCCGGCCTCCATGAGGACGTCGAGCACGCCTGCGGTAAACTGCCCGCGAAAACTACCGCCCTCCAAAACGAGCGCGACTTTGCCGGCGTTCTTTGCCTTATCTTCTGCAGTCATGTTGACCTCCTGCTGTTTCGTTTTGGCCTTCTTCTACCCAGTTTTACGGAGGAGAGCGCGCAGGTTTTGGAGTTGAGAAGATGGAGCGGAAAGTACGTCCCGTTCTGAGGGGCGATTTCGGGATGGACTTTCCGCCTGGGCTGCCATTGGGAAAGCATGTCCCACTCTACGGCTCGATTCCGGGTCGCGGTTTCCGCTTGAGGCGTCATCCGGAAAATGTATCCCATTCCGAGCTTAGATTCCGGGATGCGGTTTCCGTTTGAGACACCATCCGGAAACTACGTCCCAGTCTGAGTGCGGATTCCGGGATGCGCTTTCCGCCTGGGCCGCCATTGGGAAAACGCGTCCCACCCTGCGTCACTGAAGCGTTTTCTTTACGCTCGCGCCCTGCATAGAGTTCGATTCTCCGCGGGTGGGGGGATCCGTTGGTGCGGGGGCATAGTTGGCAGAAATGCCGTCGGCAGCACATCTGTTTTGGGCTGGGGCTTTGCGCGGAGAATCCGCGTATTTGCTTTGCAAATCCGCGCCGGCTTCGGCCGCCTGCCGGCGTCCTCGCCC
>CAJMRN010000072.1 GCA_905215815.1 uncultured bacterium
CGATTTTCTACGCATGCTTCATCGTGTGGGGGGCGGGGTGCGTGCGGCTTGTGACGCGCGTGCGGCTTGCGCGTGACGCGCGGTGCCCGTGGCTTACGGCCGACCCGGCGATGGATGCGTTACTGAATGCGAGTTCGGCAGTAGGGGCAGACCTTCCAGTGCGCGTCGAGCGGACGATGGCAGCTGGGGCACACATTGCGAACCTGGGTGTCGCACACGGGGCAGACGACAAAGTCCTTCTCGATGGGGGCGCCGCACTGCGGGCAGGTGCCGTACTGGGCAAGCTGGCGCTCGCGCAGGGCCATATCCAGCTCCTGCTCCTCGCGGTCGGCCGCGTAGGAATGCGGGCGCAGGACCAGGTAGGCGATGAGGCCCACAAACGGGATGAGGGCGATGATGCCCCATGCCACGTAGGCGCTGGCGCCGCGGCGGCGAGCGTCGATGAACACATAGACGACCGACAGCACGTACAGGGCGACGATAAAGCCAACAAAGGCATAGATGACGCCCATAAGCTGCGGCGACATGAGCTCGGAGATGTACTTGGACATTGAGATGTACCTTTCGGAATATTTACAGTCCGGTCAAGTTTACCACGGGGTTTGTTTATATGGGACTACGGTTGCAAGCGGGGCCGGTGCGGACACAAACATCTCAATCTGTAACAGGTGAGAGCGGAATCCGGGTCTAGATGTTACAGAACGAGACAAACGGATGTGCCGCCGAGCAAACATCTCGATCTGTAACATCTAGGGCCCCAAAACCTCTCTTACTGTTACAGATCGAGACAGAAAAATCTCTCCCTGACTTTAAATCTCAATCTGTAACACATAGAAGCGATTTTTCCCTCTTACTGTTACAAATCAAGACAAACGGAGGGGCCGTCTGGCAAACATCTCGATCTGTAGCATCTAGAACCCAGTTCTTCTGCTTACTGTTACAGAACGAGACAAACCTCTGACACCAGGGGCGGCAGACGAGGTCACCGATGGTCCTGAATCTCCCCTCGCCTGCCGTTGGCGGGTGTTGCGGGACTGTTCGCCGCATTGCCGCCGCACTGGGGGTGTGCAGACCATAGGATAGTCCTATTGACAGCCTGTCAACTCGTCTGGGAGGCACCGTGGCAGAAACGTTTGATATCGCGATTGTGGGCGCGGGCATCACCGGGTGCGCCATCGCGCGGCAGCTCGCGCGCTATGACTTGTCCACTTGCGTGGTCGAGGCGGCCAACGATATCGCGCTGGGCGCGTCGAAGGCCAACGGCGGCCTGGTGCACGCCGGCTACGATCCGGCGCCGGGCACCGTAAAGGCGCAGGTCAACGCCCGCGGTTGCGAGCTGTATGGCACCTGGGCCCAGGAGCTGGGATTTTTGTTCCGCCGCACCGGGTCGATGGTGCTGGGGTTTAATGACGAAAACCGCGAACACCTGGAGAAGCTGCGCCAGAATGGCGTGGCCAACGGCGTGCCCGAGCTGTCGATTATTGGCCCCGATCGTATCCGCGAGCTGGAACCGCGTGCCAGCGCCGACGCAACATGCGCGCTGTGGTGCCCTTCGACCGGTTACGTCGACCCGTTTGAAGTGGCCATCGCCGCGCTAGAGAACGCGGTCGACAACGGCGTGACATTTATGCGCTCCGCGCCGGTGGAGGCCATTGAGGTTGCTGGCGGCGAGGCTACCGACGGGGCAGCGCGCTTTACGCTGGTGACGCCTGTCGGCGATGTGCGCTGCCGCTATCTGATCAACGCCGCGGGCAACGGTGCCGCGGACATCTCGCATATGGCCGGCGCCGAGGAGCTCCGGATGGTCTGGCGCCAGGGAAACATCGTGGTACTGGACAAGGAACCGCGCGCGCTCATGCCACTCTACCCCGTGCCTACGCCGGTGTCCAAGGGCGTTATCGTCACGGGCACCGTACACGGCAACACCGTGATCACCGCGACCGCTGCCGTGCGCGAGCCGGGCAACACACAAACTTACGCGACCGATGTCAACGCGCTCCTGACCGGCGCGCGCAAGCTGGTGCCCGATCTGGACACGCGCCGCGTGGTGCGCGCGTTTGCCGGCGGGCGCCCGGTCATTAAGGAAACGAACGACTTCTTTATTGGGCAGTCCGCCGTGGTGCCGGGGCTGTTCCAAGCAGCGGGTATTCAGTCGCCGGGCGTGGCGAGTGCGCCGGCCATTGCCGAGCGCATGGAGCACGTGATGCGCGAGGCGGGCGTTGCTTTGCGCGAGCGGGCCGATTGGGATCCGATTCGCCGCGCGCCGGACGACTTCGACCGTGCGCCGCTTGCGCGCAAGGAGGAGCTCATTGAGTCCGACCCCGCGTGGGGTCAGATCGTCTGCCGCTGCGAGACAGTGCCCGAGGCCGAGATCGTTGCCGCGATTCGGCGCCGCCCGGGTGCGGTTTCGGTCGAGGGCGTCAAACGCCGCTGCCGCGCGGGCATGGGCCGCTGCCAGAGCGGCTTTTGCCAGAGCCGCGTGGTGGCGATTCTGGCCCGCGAGCTGGGGTGTGACCCCAGCGAGGTGCTGCTAGAAGACACTGGCTCGTGGCTCGTTGAGGGACCTTTGAAGGGGGTGCGCTAGGATGGCGGAATTCAAATCGAGCGCGATTGATAGCGATGCCGTTGAGGGCGTGGCAACGCAGGCCTTCGACGTGGTCGTTATCGGAGGCGGCCCCGCCGGCATGGCGGCCGCGCTTGCCGCGCATAAGGCCGGCGCGCGCGTGGCCATCGTGGAGCGCGAGCAGCATCTGGGCGGCATCCTGTGCCAGTGCATCCACCCCGGTTTTGGCCTTTCGCACTTTAAGCAGGAGCTCACCGGCCCCGAGTACGCGCAGCGCTTTATCGACCAGGTGCGCGCGACCGACATTGCGCTGTTCTTGGACAGCATGGTGCTTGGGATTGATTCGGGCGAGTCCACGGAAGACGCCGCGGTCCACACCGTCACGCTCATGAGTCCTGCCGGCATGCTTCAGCTCACCGGACGCGCGGTCGTCCTTGCTATGGGATGCCGTGAGCGCACGCGCAGCGAGATCAAGATTCCCGGCAGCCGTCCCGCCGGCGTGTTTACGGCGGGCCTAGCGCAGCGATACATCAATATCGAAAACCTTAAGCCCGGCTCGCGCGCTGTCATTTTGGGCTCGGGCGACATCGGGCTTATCATGGCGCGCCGCTGCACACTCGAGGGGATTTCGGTCGAGGGCGTGTACGAGCTCATGCCGTACGCCAACGGGCTGCGCCGTAACGTCAAGAACTGCCTGGACGACTTTGGCATTCCGTTGCACCTGTCCACAACCGTCACGCGTGTGATCGGTCACGATCGCGTGGAGGCCGTCGAGGTGAGTCAGGTTGACGAGCATCTGGTGCCCATTGCCGGGACGGAGCGCATCGTTCCATGCGATACGCTGCTGCTTTCGGTGGGCCTGATTCCCGAGAACGAGCTTTCGGTGGGTGCGGGCGTTGAGCTTGACCCACGCACGCGCGGCGCCGTGGTGGATCAGAGCCTGCAAACGGGCGTGCCGGGCATCTTTGCCTGCGGCAACGTACTGCACGTGCACGATCTGGCCGACAACGCGACGACCGAGTCCGAGCGTGCCGGTGCGGCTGCAGCGACATGGGCGTTGAACGGCGACGCCGGGGCGAGCGCTGCGAGCATGGGCTGCGAGCTTACGATCTCCCCCGCCGGCATCGCAGGCTACGCGCTGCCGGGACGCATTACGGCCGTGACACTCACCAAACTCAACTTCCGCGTACGCAAACCGGTCGATGCCGCCCGCGTACGTATTCTAGCAGGCGACAAAGAACTGTTTGCAGGCAAGATCCGCCCGTTTAAACCGAGCGTGATGGAGAGCTTCCCACTGCCGGCAAAGGTGATTCAGCGCGCACTCGAACTGAATGTTAGCGAGATTGTCCTGTCCGTCGATCCCGTCGAGGAGGCGTAAGGCCATGAGCGTAAACGCGATCGAAACGCTGCAGTTCAACTGCACTACCTGCCCATCCGAATGCCTCCTGACCGTAGAGGTAGAGCGTGACGCAGACGGCGCCGTGGTAGAGGTGCGCTCCGTGACCGGCAACAGCTGCCCGCGCGGTGATACGTTCGCACATCAGGAGCTCACCTGCCCCATGCGCGTGCTCACCACCACCGTGGCCGTATCCGGCGGCGACGAGGCGCTGCTACCCGTGCGCACGGCCGAGGCCATCCCGCTGGCATTCCACGCCCAAGCCATGAACCTCATCCGCGGCCTGGTCGTCGACGCCCCCATCCGCATGGGCGACGTCGTGATGGAGAACCTCCTCGGCACCAGCATCAACCTCATCGCCAGCATGGACATCGACCCAGCCTAAGCAGCTCATTTAGGACGGGGCTCTTTTAGCTACCCCGCCATCCACCCCACCACTCCTCAATTGCGGTGAAATAGTTCCTAATTTCCGCCAAAACCCCGGCATCCAGGAACTATTCCACCGCAACTTGCCTTGGGATCGGTATTTAGCTTGTGCCTACTTTAGTGCCATTTCAAAACTATGCCGGATTACGGGGCTGATTCGGAGACCCCATCCATACCGGCAATTTTCGATTTTTGATAAGCCTTATACCTGCGGTTTAATTTCGCCATTTTTCCTATGGTCATGTAATACAGGTCCAGCCCCGTAATCCGCCATAGTTTTGAAGCAGCCCATTTGGGGCGGGCCTCTAATGACTCCTTTTGCCTGCACGCTTGCTAGTCTGGCCATGCCAAGGAGTGTCCCAAAGTGCCGGCATAAAAGGAACGTCCCTAGCTGCCGGGCTTGGGATACTATGGTGCCACCCTAGCGAAAGGATGTTTCATGGCACATGTCGATGATCAGCGCGTGGCGCGCGTGCTCGATGCGCTCGAGGCTCAGCACCCCGGCGCGCAGCTGCTCGTAAACGACCCGTGGTCGATTTATTACCTGACCGGCTTTTATGCCGATATGTTCGAGCGTTTTTGTGGCGTGCTGCTCGCACGCGGTAGCGAGCCCGTGATCCTGGTCAACGCGCTGCATCAGCTGCCCGAGTACGACAATGCCCGCGTCGCGTATCACACCGATACCGACGTCGTGGCCGACGCCATCGTTCGCGAGGTCGATCCGACCAAACCGCTCGGCATCGACACCGTCATGCGCTCCGGCTTTTTAATGCCGCTCATGGAGCGCCATGCTGCGAGCGAGTTTTTCCTGGGCGACTTTGCCGTCACCGCCGCACGCACCCACAAGGACGAAGCCGAGCAGGAGCTCATGCGCGCGTCCTCGGCCGCCAACGATGCCGTGATGACCGATGCCATCAAGCTCGTCCACGAGGGCGTAACGGAGCGCGAAATTGCCGATCAGATGTTCAGCCTGTACCGCAATCATGGCTGCGAGGGCTTTAGTTTTCCGCCCATCGTGAGCTTTGGCGCCAACGCCGGCGACCCGCACCACGAGCCCGACGACACCGTACTCAGGCGCGGAGATGTGGTGCTGTTCGACATTGGTGGGCGCCACCGCAACTACTGCTCGGACATGACGCGCACGTTCTTTTGGGGCGAGCCGGACGAGGAAACCGCGCGCATCTACGACATCGTGCGCAGCGCCAACGAGGCAGCCGAATCGCTTATCGCCCCGGGCGTGCGTATGTGCGACCTGGACCGCGCCGCGCGCGACGTGATTGAGGACGCTGGCTACGGCAAATACTTTACGCACCGCTTGGGACACTCGATCGGCCTGCAGGACCATGAGCCGGGCGACGTCTCGCTCGCCAACGAGCAGGTCGTAGAGCCTGGCATGACGTTCTCTATCGAGCCGGGAATCTACCTCCCCGGCCGCACCGGCGTCCGCATCGAGGACCTAGCCCTGGTTACCGAGTCCGGCGTCGAGATTCTCAACGCCTACCCCCACGATCCGACCCGCCTAGACTAGCCAATGTGGCAAAGGGACTGTCCCTTTGCCACATCCCGCCAATGCTTCGCCACAAAAACGGGCTATTTACTACGTTTAACCCGCATGGGTCAACCATGCGGGTCTTTTTTGAAAATCGACAAGCCATCTACCTGCGGTTTTGATTTTGTAATTCTCGGCGTGGTCGAGGGCGGTCGATTAAACGTAGTAGATAGGCCCATTTCGTGGCGAGCAGACCAACTAGCTGCCCTGCGAATGGTGTTAGCGCAGCAGGCCGGCTACTTCGCCGGCTAGGGTGATGGTGCCGGCGGCAACGAAGGGCTCGCCGGCGGCATCGAGGGCTGCGAGGGCCTTGGATACGCTGGGGTACACACCCGCGAGCTTATCGGCGTCCACCAGGGCAGCGAGCTCCTCCACTGGCAGGGCGCGATCGGAATCGGTCTGCGTCGCGACCACACGGGGGAAGGCCGGAACAAGCACGTCGACGATGCCCGCCACGTCCTTATCAGCCAATGCGGCGCACAGCAGCGTGGGGCGATTTTCTACGCACGGATCGATCTCGTCCAGTGCGCTCACAAAGTTCTCGCAGCTCTGGGGGTTATGGCAGGCGTCGATCAACTTGAGCGGATCGGTTCCCAGCACATCAAAGCGACCCGGCGTGGGGCAGCCCATAAGCGAAGCGTCGAGCGCATCGTGGTCGAGCTCGCGGCCCAGATAGCCCTCGCACAGCATAATCGCGCACGCGGCATTCTGCGGCTGATATGCCGGCTTGACCATACTCGACGTATAGATCGCACGCGGCGTGGTGCAGCTAAACTCCACCGTATCACCCACGTGTTCAGGAAGTTTGGTCGTCGTATGGCTCACCACGAGCGGCACCACACCACATTCGCGGCAACGGTCATCCATCACGCGCTGAACGCTCGCCTCATGCGTACCCTCGCCCAAAACAACCAAACGCTCAGGCTTAATAACCGCAGCCTTCTCCCCCGCAATAGCCTCAAGTGTGTCGCCCAAAATACGAGTATGATCGAGCCCAATGCCCGTAATGGCCACGGCGACAGGATCAGTGGCGCTGGTGGCATCCCAACGACCGCCCAAGCCAACTTCCAACACGGCAACATCCACGCGAGCCTCGGCAAACACGACCATCGCAGAGGTCGTAAGCAAGTCGAACGGGGAGATAAAGTAAGCGCTCTTCCCGGCCGCCACACGACGTTCATTCACGCGATGTCCGGCTTCAATCGCAGCAGAAACGCCGCGAGCAAAAGCGTCATCGCTCACCACACGTCCATCAATTTCCATGCGTTCGGGATAACGCACAAGATGAGGAGACGTATACAAGGCCGTCTTCAGACCTTCACCGCGCAGGATCGAAGCCGAGAAACGCGTTGTCGAAGTTTTACCGTTGGTTCCGGCAATCTGAATGCAATCAAAGTATTCATCGGGACGACCAAGCTCATCGAGCATGTCGATAACCGTCTCAAGCATCCGAGTACCAGTGCCAGAAATCTTCCCCGTATCGGCCGCCACAACGACAGCCTCATCAAACGGAACCAGATCAAACTCAAACGGCACCGAATACAGCCCAGAACGCTTTGCCATAGCCAAAGTCCCCTCAACATAAAAAGAGGCCCGTAAGCAACAACGAGCCCCTCCCATTCAAAATATCAGCCAAACACCGCTTTACAGCAGAATCAAGGCCACAACCCAGTGGCCCTAAAACGCAGGATGCAAACAACTACGTAACCGCACTAGGAGCGGCCCGACGCTTTGCTCGATACAAGTTCCGCACGCAAAGGACAGCACTTAATGTGCTGTCCGTCTTGCGCAGGACTGTTCGCAGTAGCGAGCAATGCCCCAAACCGCGTCCCCCAGCACCGCCTACGAGAAGTCAGCAACCTGCGAGGTCAGCGCCGCCAGGATCTCCTTGAGCTCAGCTGCACGGTCCCTCTTCTTCTGGACCACCGCGAGCGCGGCCTTGGCCACAAAGCCCTCGTTGGCCAGCGTCTTCTCGCAGCCGGCGAGCTCCTTCTGCGCCGCGGCGATCTCCTTCTCCAGACGTGCCTTCTCGGCGGAAAGGTCGACCTTGCCCTCAAGCACCACAAAGACCTCGACGCCGCTATCGACCACGGCGATACTCGCGGCCGGCTTCTCAACGTCGGTACCCATGACCAGCGAGGCGGTGTTCGCCAGCGGCTCGATGGTCGAGCGCAGGCTCTCGAGCTTCTCAATGTCCTCGGCACCAGCGCGCACGACCACATCGAGCTCGGCCTTGGGGCTCAAGCGATAACGCGAACGCGTGGCGCGGGCGGCGGAAACGACGGAACGGCACAGCTCAAACGCGCGCTCGGCGGGCTCGTCGACGTACTTGGCGTAGTCGGCGGGCTCCGGCCACTTGGCGATCATGAGCGCCTCGGCGCGGTTCACGTTGCCCTCGGCGTCCAGATCGAGCACGCTCGCCGGCATGTTGTCCCAGATCTCCTCGGTGACAAACGGCATAAGCGGGTGCATCAGGCGAATGGAGGTGTCGAGCACAAAGATCAGGTTGCGCTGAGCCTGCAGACGGCCCTCGCCCTTCAGGCGGGCCTTGGTGACCTCAACGTACCAGTCGCAGACCTCGTTCCAGAAGAACTGCTGCACGCCGCGGGCCATGTCGCCAAAGGTGTACTTCTCGATGCCCTCGGTGACCATCTGGACGGCCTTGGCCAGGCGGCTGAACATCCAAGCATCGGCCGGCGTCTCCACAACGGGCTCGCCGGGCGTGTAGCCCTCCATGTTCATGAGCAGGAAGCGGCTGGCGTTCCAGATCTTGGTCACAAACGACTTGGCCTGCTCGGTGCGCGGGCTGTCGATAAGCTTCTTGGTCTTCTTATCGATGTTCGCGTCAAACTTGACGTCCTGGTTGTTGGTGCACAGCGTCAGCAGGTTGAAGCGCATGGCGTCGGCGCCGTACATGCCGATGAGGTCCATGGGGTCAACGCCGTTGCCCTTGGACTTGGACATGCGGCTGCCGTCCTTGGCAAGGATCGTCGGGTAGATGACGACGTCCTTAAACGGCACTTCGTCCAGGAAGTACAGCGAGCTCATGACCATGCGGGCGACCCACAGCGCGATGATGTCGCGCGCGGTGACGAGCGCCGTCGTGGGGTGATGCCCCTCGAGCAGCTCCGGCTTTTGCGGCCAGCCCTGCGTGGCAAAGGTCCACAGCTGCGAGCTGAACCAGGTGTCCAGCACGTTCTCGTCCTGGTGCACGTGATGACCGCCGCACTTGGGGCACACATCGGTGTCCTCGGTAAGGGCGTCCTCCCAGCCGCAGTCCTCGCAGTAGAACACGGGGATGCGGTGGCCCCACCACAGCTGACGGCTGATGCACCAGTCCTTGAGGTTCTCCATCCAGGTGGTGTAGGTCTGCGTCCAGCGCGCGGGGTGGAAGGTGACCTTGCCAGAGTTGACGGCGTCGAGCGCCGGCCCCTTGAGCTTATCGACGGCGACGAACCACTGCTCGGACAGCCACGGCTCCAGTGCGGCGTCGCAACGGTAGCAGTGCATGACGGAGTGATCGAGTTCGTCGACGTGATCGAGCAGGTCGTGCTCCTCGAACCACTTGATGACGGCCTCGCGGCACTCGTCGCGGTTCATGCCGGTAAACTCGCCGTAGCCTTCGACGACCACCGCGTGCTCATCGAAGATATTGATCTGCGGCAGGTTGTGGGCCTGACCCATGGCGTAATCGTTGGGGTCGTGGGCCGGGGTGACCTTGACGAAGCCGGAGCCAAAGTTGGCGTCGACATGCCAATCCTCAAAAATGGGGATCTCGCGGTCGACGATGGGAAGCTTGACGGTCTTGCCCACAAAGGCGGCCTTCTCGGGGTCCTTCGGGGAGACGGCGACGCCCGTGTCGCCGAGCATGGTCTCGGGGCGCGTGGTGGCGACGACAATGTAGTCCTGGCCGTTGACCGGCTCGGTCAGCGGGTAGCGCAGGTGCCACAGGTGGCCCTTCTCGTCCTTATACTCGGCCTCGTCGTCCGAGATGGCGGTGGTGCAGTTGGGGCACCAGTTGACGATGCGTTTGCCACGGTAGATCAGGCCGTCGTGGTACCAGTCGCAGAAGACCTTACGCACGGCCTGGGCGTAATCCTCGTCCATGGTGAAGCGCTCGTTGTCGAAATCGACGGAGCAGCCCATGCGCTTGATCTGCTCGACGATGATGCCGCCGTACTCGTGGGTCCAATCCCAGCAGGCGTCGACAAACCTGTCGCGACCGATCTCCAAGCGGCTGATGCCCTCGCTCTTGAGCTTCTTGTCGACCTTGGTCTGCGTGGCGATACCGGCGTGGTCGGTGCCGAGCACCCAGCGCGTGGACTTACCGCGCATGCGGGCCATGCGGATGATGGCGTCCTGAATGGAGTCGTCGGTAGCGTGGCCCATGTGGAGCTTGCCGGTCACGTTGGGAGGCGGAATGGTGACGGTGCAGTCGCCCACGCCCTCACGGCGCTTGTAGT
>CAJMRN010000073.1 GCA_905215815.1 uncultured bacterium
GGGCCGTTACGCGGGTTGGTAAACCCGCGTAACTACAAATCCCCGCCGGCGCCCAGCAGCTTGCGCATGACTTGCTCGGGGTTAACCGAGCCGTCGCGCGGGGCCAGGGCGGTGATCTTCTTTTGCATCTTGTACTCGTGCAGCTCGTCCTCGAGCTGGCGCACGCGAGCGCGGAGCTTCTCGTTCTCGCGCTCGCGCTCCTCAGCGCGCTCCTTCATATCGAGGATACGCACCACGCCGGCAAGGTTGATGCCCTCGTCGGTCAGCTGGTTGATGAGCTCCAGGCGCTCGATATCGGCACGCGAATACAGGCGCGTATTGCCACCCGAGCGCTGGGGGTTCACCAGGCCCTTGGACTCGTAGACGCGCAGAGTCTGCGGATGCATGCCGGTCAGCTCGGCCGCCACGCTGATCATGTACAGCGGTTTGTTCCTATTGTCCTCGGCCATGCTACCTGACCCCTTTCCGTCTCGTTATCGTCCATCATAAGCCCGCGGGCGCGGGCGTGCGCCGCGACCGCCCTAGTATGTCGCCTTGTAACGGTTGACCTTCTCGCGGTAGTCGCGCGTGTCGGCCTCGCGCAGCTTGGCCATGGCATCGCGCTCCTCATCGGATAGGTTCGTGGGAACCTGCACCTTGATCTCGACGAGCAGCGCGCCTGTGCGGCCACGGTGCTTAACGTCGGGCGCGCCCATCTCCTTAAAGCGGAACTTCTTGCCCGTCTGGGTACCCGCGGGCACCTTCAAACGGACCGTCGCACCGCCGGGCGTGGGCACGTCCACCGTGCAGCCGAGCGCCGCCTCGTAGACCGAGACCGGTACCTCCATGGTCACGTCGGCACCTTTACGCTTAAACAGCGGATGCTCCTCCACGTGCGTGGTCACGACCAGGTCGCCGCGCTCGCCGCCGGCAACGCCATACTCGCCGCGACGTTTATAACGCAGCTTGCCGCCGTCGACCGCGCCTGCAGGCACCGAGACCGTAATGGTCTGCTGTTCGCCCGTCGAGGGAATGCGGTAGGTGACCTTGTGCGTCACGCCGCGAAACGCGTCCTCGGCCGTCACATCAACGGTCAGCGACAGGTCGCCACCCTTGCGAGCGCGGCTGCGACCCGCGCCGGCACCGGCAGCGCCCGCAGCCCCGGCAAAGCCCGAACCCCAGTCGCTGCCCCAGGCGCCGTTGCCGCTAAAGATGCTGTCGAAGATATCGCCCCAGCCGCTGGCGCCCGCGCCGGCACCGTAGCCGCCGCCATAAGCGCCGCCTGCGCCCGGCATGCCGCCAAACATGAGCATCTGGTCGTACTCTTTGCGCTTCTTCTCGTCCGAAAGCGTCTCGTAGGCCTCGCTGATCTCCTTAAACTTGGCCTCGTCGCCGCCGGCATCGGGGTGATATTTTTGCGCGAGCTTGCGAAACGCGCTCTTGATCTCTTTGTCGGAGGCGCTCTTGGATACGCCCAGGATGTCATAGAAGGTTTTGCCTGCAGCCATCGTAGCTCCTCTCCTGTTACGTCCGCCGCCCCTGCGGACGGCGGCTCATGCTGTCATGTGGCACTTGGTCAGAAAGGGCCCCGGGTGTTGCCCCGGGGCCCTTCTCAATTACTCCTCGGTGCTCTCGGCCGTATCAGCCGTAGCATCCTCGGGCGCCGCTTCGGGCTCCGGTGCGGGGCGCTTCTCGCCACCGTAGGTCACCGTCACCATCGCGGAACGCAGAATGCGATCCGCCATGCGGTAGCCCTTCTGGTACACGTCGTTGACGGTCTCGTCGTACTGCGATGCGTCCTCGACGCGGCCCACAGCCTGGTGCTCGAGCGGATCGAACGCCTCGCCCTTAGGGTCGATGGGCTCAACGCCCTCGTGCGCAAACACATCGAGCAGCTTGGCATGAACCGCATCGACGCCGTCGACGAACTGCTTAAAGTCGTCGGAAAGCTCTTGGCTGCGGGCATGGTCGATCGCGCGCTCGATATCGTCGATCACCGGCAACAGCGCGGTGACAAGCTTCTCGGTCGCGCGCTCGCGCTCGGCGATGCGCTCGTTGGCGGTGCGGCGACGGAAGTTCTCCCAGTCGGCCTGCAAACGGGCGGTGCGCTCGGTGGCGTCCTTCGCCTTGTCCTCGGCGATCTTCTGAGCCTCTGCCGCAGCATCGAGCTCATTGCGCACGTCGGCAAGCTCCTTCTGGGCCTGCTCGAACTTGAGCTTAAAGTCGTTGTCGGCGGCTTCCTCACCGGCGCGGATAGCGGCTTCCACCATCTCGTCCTCGGTCATCGTCGCCTCCTTGTTGGAATCCTCTACCTGGTTCTCGGCAGCCTCGGCGGCCTCGGCCTCGTTGGCCTCGGTATCGTCGACGGCCTCTACGGGAATCTTCACGTCCTTCTCCTCAGAGTCAACGGGGGCGGCGCCAGCGGCAACCGCCTCCGTGCGAGCTTTACGGGCGGACATGATTACTTGTCCTCGTCGTCCACAACCTCGTAGTCGGCGTCGACTACGTCATCGTCGGCAGGCTGGGCACCAGCGGCACCGTCGGTCTGCTGCTGAGCGTCGGCGTAGACAACCTGAGCCAGCTCGTAGGCCACGGACTGCAGGGACTCGCCGGCGGCCTTGATGGCCTCGACGTCAGAGCCCTCGAGCGCCTTCTTGGCGTCGGCGATAGCGGCCTCGGCCTTGGACTTCACGTCGGCGGAAACCTTGTCGCCCAGCTCGTTGAGGGTCTGCTCGGTGGAGTAGCACAGGCTATCGGTCTGGTTGCGGACCTCGACCTCTTCCTTCTGCTTCTTGTCCTCCTCGGCATGAGCCTCGGCGTCCTTGACCATACGATCGACTTCGTCGTCGGACAGAGCGGTGGAGCCGGAAATGGTAATCTGCTGCTCCTTGCCGGTGCCCTTGTCCTTAGCGGAGACCTTGACGATGCCGTTGGCGTCGATGTCGAAGGTGACCTCGATCTGCGGCACGCCGCGGCGGGCAGCCGGGATACCGGTCAGCTGGAACTTACCGAGCGACTTGTTGTCGCGGGCAAGCTCGCGCTCGCCCTGGAGCACGTTGATCTCGACGCTGGTCTGGTTGTCGGCAGCGGTGGAGTAAACCTCGGTCTTGGAGGTCGGGATCGTGGTGTTGCGGTCGATCATCTTGGTCATGATGCCGCCCATGGTCTCGACGCCCAGCGACAGCGGGGTAACGTCGAGCAGCAGGATGCCCTCGACGTCGCCGGTGAGCACGCCGCCCTGGACGGCAGCGCCGTCGGCAACGACCTCGTCGGGGTTCACGGACATGTTGGGCTGCTTGCCGGTCATGGTCTTGACGAGCTCCTGGACAGCGGGCATACGGGTGGAGCCGCCGACGAGGATGACCTCGGTCAGATCGGAGAGCTTAAGCTTGGCGTCGCGCAGGGCGTTGGTGACAGGCTGCTTGCAGCGCTCGAGCAGGTCGCGGGTGATCTTCTCGAACTCGGCGCGGGTCAGCGTGTAGTTGAGGTGCAGCGGGCCGGACTGGTTCATGGTGATGAACGGCAGGTTGATGGTGGTCTGCTGGGCGGCGGAGAGCTCCTTCTTGGCGTTCTCGGCGGCCTCCTTCAGACGCTGCAGAGCCATGGGGTCCTGGCGCAGGTCGACACCGTTCTCCTGCTGGAACTTATCGGCCATCCAGTCGATGACGCGCTGATCCCAGTCGTCGCCGCCCAGGTGGTTGTCGCCCGAGGTGGACAGAACCTCAAACACGCCGTCGGCGAGGTCGAGGATGGAGACGTCGAAGGTGCCGCCGCCCAGGTCGAAGACCAGGATGCGCTGGTCGGTGCCCTGCTTGTCCAGGCCATAGGCCAAAGCAGCAGCGGTCGGCTCGTTCACGATACGCTTGACGTTGAGGCCGGCGATCTTACCGGCGTCCTTGGTGGCCTGACGCTGAGCGTCGTTGAAGTAGGCCGGGACGGTGATGACGGCGTCGGTGACGGTCTCGCCCAGATACTTCTCGGCGTCGGCCTTCATCTTCGCGAGCGTCATGGCGCTCACCTGCTCGGCGGTGTAATCCTTGCCCTCGATGTCGACGACGGCACGGCCACCCTGGCCCTCCTTGACCTCGTACGGCACGGTCTTAATCTCGGAGGTGCACTCGGAGTACTTGCGGCCCATGAAGCGCTTGATGGAGAACACGGTGTTCTTGGGGTTGGTGACAGCCTGGTTCTTAGCGGCCTTACCCACGACGCGGTCGCCGTCAGCACGGAAGCCAACAACGGACGGAGTGGTGCGGTCGCCTTCGGCGTTCACGATAATGGTCGGAGAACCGCCCTCGAGGACGGCCATAGCGGAGTTAGTAGTACCAAGGTCGATACCAAGAATCTTACTCATTAGAAATTCCCTCTCTCTTGTGCGTTCGCGCCGCCTCGACGGTCTTTCGCGCGGCGCTTCGGCTTGTCTTTCAGGATGTAGTGTATCCCCTTATGGGCCGGAATATACAAAATCTAAGTCAATTCATATAAGATTTCTTATCTCTGAGAGTTTAGGTTCTTAAATGCGCAGGTAGATGCGCTGATTGAGTTCTCGGCAAATCTATCGAGATCTATGTAGAGTTGACTGAGGTGTGAGCCTGAAACTGTGTCCCGTTTTGGACGTGGATTACGGGATGCGGTTTCCGCAAGCACGCTCAATCGCCCTATATTACGAGTCAGCTTTAGCTAACATTTACGCAGCTCACCGGCCCCACCTGCGCGTTTTTTAGTAAACCTTGGCATACTCGGCGAACGGTATGAAGATGCCGGCCAGAGGGTATTGCAAACGGTCGCTCCCGTGGTATGTTTTTGCCCGAATCAAACCGGCGCGCATCGTCTGTAGCGTCGGTCAACAGAGAGGAAACTACCATGGCTCATCCCGTAATTGATGCCGACGAGTGCATCGCTTGTGGCGTTTGCGTCGACACCTGCCCCGCTGGCGTTCTGGAGCTCCAGGACGTCGCTACCGTCGCTGACGAGGACTCCTGCGTCGCCTGTGGCGCTTGCCAGGACGCTTGCCCCGCTGGCGCGATCACCGAGATCGTCGAGGAGTAACAACTCCCCACTTGCACACTCAAAAGTACACCGTGCACAAAAAGGAGGCCTCCGCATCGCCGCGGAGGCCTCCTTTTGCTTATATGGGCAGCTAATTTGGAGCGGGACCCTTGGCAGTTGCGGTGGAATAGTTCCTGTTTTATGGCTTGGATGCCGATTTTAGGAACTATTTCACCGCAACTTATAGATGCGGCGTCGACTAGGACAAATCGTCTTCGTAGGGCATCAGGTCTGCCAAGTAGCCTTTCTCCTTGAGTATGGCCTCGATCTCGTCGAGGGTCTGCTCGTCCTCCGCCGCGATGCGATGGAAGTGATAGCCGCTCGTCACCGTTAGTAGTGGAAAGCTCTTGCCGCTCTCGATATCGTGCAGGTAGCGCTCAACATCGCGACGGTTGCGAATGTCCAGATCGGCTGTGATCTTGCCATACACGCGGTGGTTGACGATTACATTGAGCACGGCACCGCCCACGTCGACGATACTCGTGAGCTCATCACCTGCCTGCTCCACGCTGTGGCGAACCTTGACCAAGCGCGTGGGCACGGCGGGGCTGCTGGGGGCCTCCTGCAGCACATAACCACGGTTGGTCGCCACGATATCGTGCCCATCGGCGCGCAGCAGGGCGATGTCTTGCACGACAATCTGGCGGCTCACACCCACCTCGCGAGCAAGCGCGCTGCCCGAAACGGGCTCCGTGGCCCCCTCGAGCACGCCCATGATGGCACGGCGACGCTCGCGGGCGTCCATTATTTACCGTCCAGCAGACGCAGGTGCTTGAGCGAGAGGTCGAGAATCGGCGCAGAGTGCGTCAATGCCCCCGAGCTAATAAAGTCAACGCCCAGGTCGGCGAGCGCGCGGATATTGCTGACATCCACATTACCCGAGCACTCGGTCTTGGCGCGGCCGGCGATAAGCTCAATCGCGGCAGCCATGTCGTCGTGGGTCATGTTGTCGAACATGATGATATCGGCACCGGCCTCCACGGCCTCGCGTACCATGTCCAAGTTCTCGCACTCAATCTCGACCGTCGTGGTAAACGATGCGTGGGCACGTGCCATCTCGATCGCACGCGTCACACCACCGGCGGCGTCGATATGGTTGTCCTTAAGCATGACGGCTGTCGACAGGTTGTAGCGGTGGTTGCTGCCGCCACCGATCTCGACCGCGGCCTTCTCGAAGACGCGCATGCCCGGCGTGGTCTTGCGTGTGTCGACAAGCACAGTCTTGGTACCCTCGAGCGCCGCTGCCATGTTGTGCGTGTAGGTAGCGATACCGCTCATACGCTGCAGATAGTTGAGCGCCACGCGCTCGCCCGAAAGCAGCACGCGCGCGTCGCCGCGCACCTGGCCCACGTGGTCGCCGGCGTGCACCTCGTCACCGTCGACGACATCAAACAGCACCGAGCTCTGCGAATCCAGTAGCTCAAAGGTGCGAGCGAACACATCCAGGCCGGCGATGATGCCGTCGGCCTTGGCGATGAGCTCCACCGTGGCGGGGCGCGCCGTGGGGCACACGCTCGCCGTGCTCACGTCCTCAAAGGTAATGTCCTCGCGCAGGGCCTGCAAAATCAGATCATCGACGACAAGCTTCATGGTAATGGGATTCATGGTCTACTCCTCCACGGCCTGCGTGCCGGCGGCACGGGCCAAATCATCGATTGCCAGGGTGTCGGCGCTCAGGGCGCGATGACGGCCATCGAGCGCGGGCTCGCCCGCCTGCTCCACGGCCAGCGACTCGCCGGTGCGCATACGCCAAGCGGCGCGGCGACCCCAGACTAGGGACTCGAGCAGGCTGTTGGAAGCTAGGCGATTCTTGCCGTGAACGCCGTTGCAGGCCGTCTCGCCGGCGGCGTAGAGCTCAGGCATCGATGTGCGGCCGTCCTTGTCGACCCACACGCCGCCCATAAAGTAGTGCTGCGTGGGCGTGACGGGGATGGGCTCATCCAGGATGTCGCGACCGTCCTCCAGGCAGCGCGCGCGGATGTTGGCGAAGTGCCCGGTCACCACGTCGCGCTCGACGGGGGCAAAGCTCAGCCACTCGTGCTCGGTGCCGTCCTGCTTCATCTGCTCGCGAATAGCGGCGGCGACCACGTCGCGCGGCTGCAGCTCGTCGGTAAAGCGCTCGCCGGCGGCGTTGAGCAGAATCGCGCCCTCACCGCGGCAGCTCTCGCTGATCAGGAAGGTGCGGCCCGGCTGCGGCGAGAACAATCCCGTGGGGTGAATCTGCACGTAGTCCAGGTGCTCCATCGTAATGCCGTGCTCCTGCGCGATATAGCAGGCGTCGCCGGTGAGCTGCGGGAAGTTGGTGGAGTGATCGTACACGCCGCCGATGCCACCCGTCGCCCACAGTGTATGGCGAGCATGAATCTCAAACGGCTCACCGGTATGCACGCCCTCGGCGGCATGTGCCAGCTCGTCGGCGGGGCGGACCGAATCGCCCTCGTCCACGGCAACAGCGACGACACCAGTACACACCGTAGCTCCATCGCACTCGGCCGTCAGGATGTCAGTCATGGCCACGTGCTCAAGAATCTGCACGTTGTCCAGCTTGCGGACGGCCTGGAGCAGCTTGGTCGTGATCTCCTTGCCCGTAATGTCGGCATGGAAGGCGATGCGCGGGCGGCTATGCGCGCCCTCGCGGGTAAAGTCAAGGCCGCCATCGGCCTTGCGCTCAAAGTCCACGCCCATCGCCAGCAGGTCGTTGATGACCGAGCGGCTCGAGCGGATCATGATGTCTACGCTCTCGCGGCGGTTCTCGTAATGGCCGGCGTGCATGGTGTCCTCAAAGAAGGCATCGTAGTCAGAACCCTCGGGCAGTACGCAGATGCCGCCCTGTGCGAGCATCGAATCGCACTCGTCGACGGCGCCCTTGGAGAGCATGATTACGCGCGCGCTCGTCGGCAGATTGAGAGCCGCATACAGGCCCGCCACGCCGCAACCGGCAATGACGACGTCACACTCCATATCGGGGTATTGTTTGGTTTCCACAGGAATCCTCTCCCTTGTACTGTGGCATAAGGGATGGTCCCTCATGTCACATTGGCTTAGCGCGCCGCGTACTCGAGCATGCGGTCGAGCGTGAGCTTGGCCTGATCGGCGGCCTCGTCCGACACGCCGATCTGCACCTCGCCCTCGCCCGTCTCCAGGCAGTGCACGAGCTTTTCGAGCGTGATGAGATCCATGTTGACGCAGGTGGGCTGCACCGCGGGGAAGTAGAACTTCTTGCCGGTGCCCTCGCAGCGGCGCTCAAGCTCGTAGAGCACGCCGCGGACCGTCACGATGATGAACTCGCTCGCGTCCGACTCCTCGGCGTACTTGATGATGCCGGCGGTGGAGCCGATGTAGTCGGCCTCGGCAAGGACGTCGGCTTTACACTCTGGGTGCGCCAGCACAAGTGCGTCGGGATGCGCCTCCTGCGCGTCGACGATCTGCTCGACGGTGATGATGTGATGACGCGGGCAGTAGCCCTTGTTGAGGATGACGTGCTTTTGCGGCACCTGCTCGGCCACAAAGCGGCCCAGGTTCTGGTCGGGAATGAACAGGATATGCTGCTGCGACAGCTCGGAGACGATCTTGACGGCGTTGGAGCTGGTGACGCACACGTCACTCCAGCTCTTGATCTCAACCGTCGAGTTGACGTAGCAGACCACGGCAAGGTCATCGCCATACTCGGCGCGCGCCGCGTCGACCGTCTCGCGCTTGACCATATGAGCCATGGGGCAGTCCGCACCCGGCTCGGGCAGCAGCACGGTTTTGGTGGGGTTGAGCAGCTTGGCGCTCTCGCCCATAAACTCCACGCCGCACAGCACGATCGTCTGCTGCGGCAGGCTCTTGGCAAGCTTTGCCAGGTAGAAGCTATCGCCGACGTAATCGGCAACGGCTTGGACCTCGGGCGTCACATAGTAGTGTGCCAGGATCACCGCGTCACGTTGGGTTTTTAGTTGCCGAATGGCCTCGACGAGCTCTGCGGGCACCAGCGCCGCACGCTCCGTTGCCGTCGTTGCCGATGCTAGGCCGGCCGCGATATCGCGTGCAAGCTCCGACGCATCCATGTTCGCGCTCTGTGCCATCAAGGCCCCTCTCTTTTGGCGAATCTTGGGGCTTTAGTATGACACCTAGGTTTACAGCTGACAAGACAGCTGTAAACCTAGGTGTAAAGTTGGAATAAAGATTCAATCATGCGGCGGGTCCATTTTCGAACCGGCAAGCTGAGGATAGTCGAGCTCTCGATAGCGCAGGAGGCATCTCTCGCCACCGCAATACTGCTCGGCGCGAGTTGCGCACCGTGGGGCGCAGACGGGGTGTTCCCCCGCGGGCGGCGCGCACCCAATGTGGCAAAATCGAACTACTAAGGGGGCCCGAATGCTCAAGATCATCGCCTGCGACGACGACGTCGTTTTTCTAGATAGACTGCACCGGATGATCGACCGCTGGTCGACCGAGACGGGTACAGCAGTCGACGTTGCGCTCGTCACGCGCGGCGAGGACTTGCTGGCCCGCCATGCCGCATCGCGTGCCGACATCATTCTGCTCGACATGATCATGCCACTCGTCAACGGCATGGACACCGCACGGGAGCTGCGCCAATCCGACACCGCCGTGCGTCTGGTGTTCCTCACCTCATCGCCCGAGTTCGCGCTGGAGTCCTATGAGGTCCGCGCCTTCGACTACCTGCTCAAGCCCGTGATTTACGAACGCTTGGCGCAGTTGCTCGACGAGCTTTCGAGCATGCGACCCGCCGCGACCGATGAGCTCGTAACCAAAACGTCCTTTGGCTACCATGCCCTGCGCCTGTCCGATATCGAATACGCCGAGGCCCGCAACAAGCACGTGGTATTCCACCTGCGCGATGGGCGCGATATCGAGGCGCTCGAGCCGTTCCGCAACATCGAGGACCAGCTAGCCAAAAACGCGAGCTTCTTTAAATGTCACCGCAGCTACCAGGTTAATCTGCGCAATATCGACCACTTCAACCGCACGGATATCGTCATGCGATCGGGCGCTTGCATCCCGCTGGCGCGCAGCTGCAAGCAGGGTTTCCAGGATGCCTACTTTGCAGCCCGGTTCGAGGGCGGGAGGCGCTGATGCTCCCCACGGTCGAGATGTTACTTTGGGCAATCCACCACGCAACGACCCTACTTTTTGGCGTTTTTGCCTCGGCGGCGCTCTGCGGCATCGAGATTAACCGGCGTCATGCGCTTGAGCTGGTGATGGTCGGCGCCGTAACCGGATGCGCATTCGGCCTCGCCGATGCCGTCGGCGGCGAGCTTTTCGCGCGCCAGGCATATCCGCTCGTCGTGCATCTGCCGCT
>CAJMRN010000074.1 GCA_905215815.1 uncultured bacterium
AGGTCAGCGCCCTTTCGTTTCACGTCACCTTGTCTCAAATGCGACCCGCTCGCTGACTCTGCCATTACATCGGTGTTGCCGTGGTTGTTGAGTAGTCATTGGGCACTTGGCACTTGGGGACGTTCCTTTTGTGCCGGCACCTGGGGACACTCCTTATGTCAAGAGATTGGTGCAAGAGGGATAGATTGCCTTGCATCAATCTAATAAGTTGCGGTGAGATAGTTCTTGAATTGGCTTTTTGAGGGCTAAACAGGAACTATCTCACCGCAACTGCGTTGAGCGTTTTTTGGCAGCTGGTTTACTTGCTTGCGAACAGCCAGACTAGGATGATCACGAGGACTACGGCGATAATGCAGACGATGGCGCCGGTGAATTTGATGCGGGAGTCGCGGGTACGCTCGCGCACCGCGTCCTCGGTGGCCTCGAGCTGGGTGACTTCTTGCTCGGTCTCGGCGTGTTCGGCTTTGTCTCGCGCCAAGGATCCTACAAGCGACTCAGTGATCTCTGGGTGGTCGTGCACCTCGGTCGCCTGTTCGATAATCGACTGCGCATGCGCGGCATCTGCTTGGGCGTTGGCTATGCTCTGCTCTTGGTCGCGGCGTGCCTTGTCCTCGGCAGCGATCTTCTCGCGCAGTTCGCGCTGGCGCGTTGCAGCGGTGGTTTTTGCGGTCTGCAGCTCGTCGCGCGCGGCATCGGCCTCTGCCGTCACGGCCTGATGGGCTCGCTTGGCGTCGGCGATGGGGGCCTGCGCCTGTTCGACGGCCTGCTCAGCTGCGGCAAGCGAGTGCTCAAGGTCGGCGGTGATGCGCGGGACATCTTCTTCGGCTTTTCGCAGGGCATCTGCCGTGTCGGAGATCTGCATCGAGAGCTCGCTGGTGCGCACCGTATAGTTGGCAGGATTTGCCGAGGGATTGCGTTGCAGCTCGGCATACTCATGACGCAGCGTCTCGAGCTGGGCGCGCGTGGCGTCGACGGTTTGTTGTGCGGCCGCAATGCCGGCGTCTCGCTCGGCCTTCACCTTGTCGCGGATGCGCTTGGAATCCTCAAGACGTCGAACGAGGCGGTTGCCGGTCTCGCGCGAGCTCGCCTCGCGGGCCTCCACGGCGTCGAGCGCGGCCTTCAGGCGGAGCTCAGTCGCGTCATCCTCTGTCTTCATTTGTTCGAACTGACCCTTGAGCTCTGTCGCTTTGGCGGCGTGGGCATCACGGTCAATCTCGGCGGCCGCTGCAGTCTTTTGGGCCGTGGCAATCGCCTGGCGCTGGTCGGCGACGATCTGGTCGTAGCGGCCTGCGATATCCTGGCGCGTCTCGAGTTCCTCGGCCTGATCGGCAATGCGCTGCTCAAGTTCGGCCAGGTGGGCGCGGGCATCGGCAAGTGCCTTTTTCGCGGCATTCATCTCGCGCATGGCCGAGGCACCCTGGGCGATAAAGGCGCCCACGGCGTTCGCAGTGTTCGAGACAGCGGTCCCCAGATCGCGGCTCGCGGCGGGGGAGTGCGGGGCGGTCGGGCGAGCGGTGTCGGCGGCGTCCGCATCGGCAGCCTGCGGCGCGGCGATATTGCCGGTACCGCCCTCGACCACAGAAAAGCCTGCTGCGTGTGGATCGACCGCATCGGCGCCAATCGTGGGGTGCTCGAGCTGCAGAAACGAGGGCATGGTGCTGCCCTGGTCGGCAACCGGAGTCTCGCCGGGCACAAAGGTCGAGGCCGCCTCGGCGGCCTCCTCTTCCTCGGCATCGATATCGGCATCGGCGACGGCGTCTTTCATCGCTTTGACAGCATCCATCATGGAGTCCATGACGGCATCGAGCTCTTCTTCCGAAGACACCTCGATGGGGCCCGCTGCTTGCGGGGCGTCGTCCTGTACGGGGGCGTCGTCCTGAGCGGGCACATCGTCGTTTTGCTCATCGGCGTTTTCTGATTCGGGGGTTTCCGCCGTAGCGCTTTCGTCCAAGATGGTGCCGTCGACGTCGGTACCATCGCAGGTCACAGCGTCAGTATCTGTGGTGACGTCTGCGGGATCATCAATATGCTCTTGAGTCTGGGGGTCCAGCTCGTCTGTCATAGGCATGTGCTCCTCATCGTTGTTTGTCACCCTATGATAAAGTCTCGCGCCGACATCCCGCGCGCCGCAGCAAAGTTTCAAAACGTGTTCGATGGCTCGCGTCGATAGCAAAAACTCGGCCACTCTATCCAATTTTTACTTGACATTCCCTTCGCCGAAAGACGTTGCGCCGTTCGCCTGCCATGGGCTTTATTTTTCACTTGAACCCGTTAAAGTTGCATTTCAGCTTTTGGCGCGTTTATTTGGATGCGCGCAGTCGGCGGGTGCGCCCGTCGCGATTTGAAAGGACTTTATATGGGACTTTTCACTGGTAAGACCGTGATCGTCACCGGCGGCGGCAAGGCCACGCTTAAGGACGGCTCCGCTGGCTCCATCGGTTACGGCGTCGATATCGCTTTTGCCAAGGAGGGCGCGAACCTCGTTATCACCGGCCGCAACGTCGCCAAGCTCGAGGCCGCCAAGGAGTCTCTCGAGGCCGAGTACGGCGTCAAGGTTCTGCCTGTTCAGGCCGATGTTTCGGCTGGTCAGGACAACGAGGCTGTCGTCCAGAACGTTATCGACAAGGCCATTGAGGAGTTCGGCCGCATCGACGCCGTCGTCAACAATGCTCAGGCCAGCGCCTCGGGTGTGACCATCGCCGACCACACCATGGATCAGTTTAACCTGGCCATTTATTCCGGTCTGTATGCCACCTATCTGTACATGCAGAAGGCCTATCCGCACCTGAAGGAGACCAAGGGCTCCGTGGTCAACTTTGCCTCGGGCGCCGGCCTGTTTGGCAACTATGGTCAGTGCAGCTATGCCGCCGCCAAGGAGGGCATCCGTGGTCTGACTCGCGTTGCCGCCAACGAGTGGGGCAAGGACGGTATCAACGTCAATATCGTTTGTCCGCTTGCTTGGACCGCTGCGCTCGAGAACTTCCAAGATGCTTATCCCGAGGCGTTCAAGGCCAACGTCCACATGCCGCCGGCGGGTCACTACGGCGACGTCGAGAAGGAAATCGGCCGCGTTGTCGTTCAGCTCTGCGGTCCCGACTTTAAGTACATGAACGGCGAGACCGTCACCCTCGAGGGTGGAATGGGCCAGCGGCCTTAGGGGTTACGCGGTTTTTCCAAACCGCGTAACGGCTCGACGCTGCGCGGTCACCAGGGCGACAACTTGTCATTCAAAGAGGGCGGCATGACCAGAAGGTCTATGCCGCCCTCTTTTCATGCCAATTTGTTCGCCCTGGCGACCGCTCGCTGACGTCGCCAGAGCATCGGCGTTGCCTTGGCTGTTGGAGATGATCTCGTAGTCGTTGGGGACGTTCTTAAATGACTAGCTATAAGGGACACTCTTGCCGGCACTTGGGGACAGTCCCTAAGTGCCGGCAGATTGGGACACTTCTTTGCAAGATGGCGCTGAAGATTGTCCTCGACGACTAGTCGTTTAATGCATCAGTTTCTGTCGAGTCGGTGCGGTTTGCTGGTTGCCCGTATAATGGTCTGCGTATGAACCGCAACCAAGGAGTTCCAGTTTATGGACCAGAACCTTTTTAAATTCGACCTGATCGCCGAGGACCCGACGACGCATGCGCGTGCCGGCGTGCTGCACACCCCGCACGGCGACATCGAGACGCCAATCTTCATGCCCGTGGGCACCAAGGCAAACGTCAAGGGCATTCCTACCGAGACCGTCAAACAGCTCGGCGCCCAGATCGTGCTTGCCAATACCTATCATCTGTCCATGCGTCCCGGCGAGGACACTATCGCCGAGCTGGGCGGCCTGCACAAGTTTATGAACTGGCACGGTCCTATCCTCACCGACTCGGGCGGTTTCCAGGTGTTCAGCCACAACGACGCCGTCAAGCTCACCGACGAGGGCGTGCGCTTTATCGTCAACGATTACGACGGTCGCCACGTGTTCTGGACGCCCGAGGACAACATGGAAATCGCCATGAAGCTCGGCTCCGACATCTGCATGCAGCTTGATCAGTGCCCGGGCTATCCCGCCACGCGCGCCTACGTTGAGCGCGCCGTTGAGCTGTCGAGTATGTGGGCCGAGCGCTGCTATAAGGCGCATAACCGCGACGACCAGGCGCTCTTTGGCATTGTTCAGGGCGGCATGCACCTAGATCTGCGCCTGCGCTCGCTGCGCCATCTGGAGGAGTGCGGCGACTTCCCCGGTTACGGCATTGGCGGCTACTCGGTGGGCGAGGACCACGAGACCATGTTCGAGACCCTGGCACCGCTCGTAAGCGAGTACATGCCCAAGCACAAGCCGCGCTACCTGATGGGCGTCGGCACCCCTACCACGCTCGTGCGCGGCGTTGGCGTGGGCATCGACATGTTCGACTGCGTGCTGCCGACGCGTACCGGCCGCATGGGCACAGCGTTTTCGAGCGAGGGTCGCCTCAACTTCCGTAACGCGCGCTTTGCGCACGACGACGGTCCCATCGATCCCACCTGCACCTGCCCGGTGTGCACGGGCGGCTACAGCCGTGCGCTCATCCGTCACATGGTCACGCAGAAGGAGATGCTCGGCGGCATTCTGCTGTCGATGCACAACATCTACTACCTGCTCAACCTTATGCAGCGTGCCCGCCAGGCCATTATCGAGGGCCGCTACGGTGCGTTCGTGAGCGACTGGATGAACAGCCCTGCGGCGGTGGATTACTAAGAGCTGCGGACGCGCTTGCGAGGCGTGAGCAACGGTAAAGGCCAAGCGGCGATCGGTCGTCGCGTTCACTAACACCGTCTGCGCGACCGCTGACCGATAGCTTGCAAGCACTTTATGCATCGTGGGTACCATACCGAATAGTTGATGTTCGGGCGGGTGTTTGGCGCATGGCGTCGATCCCGCCCGTTTCTATTTTCGATAGGAGCACCCATGATTAAGAACGAGAATGTCGAGGGCGAGCCTGCCTACGACGAGACGTACCGCCGCGGCCCCGTGTTCATGCGCGGCCCCATGATTCCTAAGGACAACACCTACGCCAACCTGCTGGCGCCCGAGGAGTCGACCGACTGGCTGCATGCCGACCCCTGGCGCGTGTTGCGCATTCAGGCAGAGTTTGTCGACGGCTTTGGCGCGCTTGCCGAGCTCGGGCCCGCGGTGACCATCTTCGGCAGCGCCCGCACGCCCAAGACCGATCCGCTCTACAAGGCGGCGCGCGCGGTCGGTCGCAAGATTGCGCAACGTGGCGTGGCGGTCATCACCGGTGGCGGCCCCGGCATCATGGAAGCGGCCAACAGGGGAGCGGCGAGTGTCAACGGCAAGTCAGTTGGCCTGGGCATTGAGTTGCCGCACGAGCATGGGCTCAATAAATACGTGAACCTCGGCATGGACTTCCGTTACTTCTTTGTGCGCAAGACCATGTTCGTCAAATACAGCTCGGGCGCTATCGTGTTTCCCGGCGGTTTTGGCACGCTCGACGAGATGTTCGAGGTGCTCACGCTGGTGCAGACGCACAAGGTCAAGCGCATGCCGCTTGTGCTGGTGGGTACCGAGTACTGGCAGGGCCTGTTCGACTGGCTCAACGGCCCGGTGATGGATGCCGGTATGATCAGCCCGCTCGATCCCGAGCTCGTACACATCACCGACGACCTCAACGAGGCCGTCGACATTGCCCTGAGCGGGCTGATGTAGATCAATCGTGCCCACGCGACATGAATACGCATGGCAATCTGATGTTATTTAACATCAGATTGCCATTTATATTGGGTATACTGGTGTAAAAGACGAGGGCGAGGAGGTCGCAAATGTCTACAGCAACAGTTAAGCCTACGACGGTTCGAATCGAAGAGGGGCTCAAGGAGCAGGCGACTGAGTTCTTGGATTCGGTCGGCCTCAGCCTCAATTCCTATCTCAATCTTGCCGTTCGGCAGCTGGTAAATCAGCGAAAGATTCCTTTTGAGATTGTAGGAAGGGCGGAGGTGCCCAACGAGGCGACGAGGCGTGCCATGGTGATCGCCGAGGCTCATGAGTTGGGGATTTTGCCGGACGATAGCCTGTCATTCAATAACGCTGATGAGCTTATGTCATTCCTCGATGAGGAATAGCGATGTTCGAGATTAAAGTCGAGGCTCAATTTAAGGTGGACTACAAACGAACGATGCGCATGCATCCGCAGCTAAAAAGTGAGTTTAAAGCGGCGGTTGCAGAGCTTGTGGCCCATGGGTCACTTCCGGCGGAGTATGGCGCCCACGAGCTCTCAAACCCGGGCGGAAACTACAACGGCCACATCGATTTCCACCTATCCGATGGCTTGGTCGATGTGGTCGTTCTTTATCTTCCCCATAAGACTAACCCAGTGATTAGGCTGGTGAGAATGGGCACTCATCAGGAGCTGTTTCAGGGTCCGCTGGGCTGATCGCCGATTTCCAAGTTGCGGTGGAATAGGGATTGATTTGCGGCTGATAAGCCAAAAACAGTCCCTATTCCACCGCAAGTGGTAAAGGTGCCCCTAGTGAATGGGCTGGTAGCGGGGGCAGTAGCTGATGGCGATGGCGTCGACGCCTACGTGGGTGGCGATGGTGCAGCCGATGGGGCCGGTGCCGGCGTCTACGTAGTTCTGGCCTGCGAGCGCCTGGTTGACGAGCTCGTGCTCCTCGGCGGCGCCGGTCGTGAGTACGCGCACGCTCGAACCCGGGTGTTCAGCCAAAAACGCGAGGCAGTCGGCCATGGTGTTGGCGACGATGCGCTTGGCGCCGCGGCCCTTCTTGATGGCCTTGATCTCGCCCGATTTCCACTCCGGCGAAACGGCTAGGCGAATGTTGAGCATTTGCGTGAGCTGGCCGGCGAGTTTAGGTGCGCGGCCGTTCTTAACGAGGTTCTCGAGCGTGCGGGGAATCAGCAGCAGGTGGGCGTCGGGCAGCGTCGCGCGGATCTGCGCCTCGGTCTCGTCCAGGCTGCGGCCGTCCTCGCGCATGGCGAGCGCATACTCCACCAGCAGGCCCTCGGCACCCGAGCCGGTGCGCGAATCGATGCAGCGCACGTCGAGCTCGTGGGTATCGGCCGTCAGGCTGGCGTTGGCATAGCAGGCAGACCACTCGCTGCATAGCGAGATAAAGATGGCGCTGTCGTGGCCGTCGGCGCGCACGCGGTCAAAGAGTGCCTTGAACTCGCCGGCGCTCGGCTGCGAGGTGTGCGGCAGCTGCTCGGTGCCGGCCATGCGCGCGACGTACTCCTGGGCGGTAATCTGCACCTGGTCGAGCAGGTCCTCGCCCTCGATAATCACATGCAGCGGAATCACGTAAATGCCGAGCTCTTGGGCGCGGGCGGGGGAGATGTCCGACGTGGAGTCGGTTATGATGGCAAAAGACATAATTGCACCTTTCATTGGGGCGCTTGCGCGCCGCCTTCTGAGAGCAAAGTGCGACAAGTATAGTAGAGTCGTTCCACATTACTAGGTTCAATTGTTGAATAGTCAACAGTTTGAAGTGTCGGTGTGGAAATCGTCAACTGGGGAAGAGGAATGCCGATGGAGGCGTTGGAGATATGCAGACGGCCGGTCGTGCTGTTCGATTTTGACGGCACGGTGGCAGATACGGGCCGGGCGGTGATGACCTCGACGCGCAAGACGCTGGCTGCGCGCGGGCTTTCTGAGGCGCAGATGGGTGACCTGCGCCGCATGATCGGGCCACCCCTGTGGAAGAGCTTTCACGACTTTTACGGCTTTTCCCGCGAGGAGTCGCTGGTTGTGGCCGATGAGTACCGCGCCTTTTTTGATGAACTGGGACCGGAAGAGTACCCCGTGTTCGATGGGATTCCCGAGCTGCTGGATGGGTTGACCGCCCAGGGCAAGCGTATGGCTGTGGCAACGTCGCGCATGGAGGCAAAGTGCATCGACATGGTGCGTGAGCTCGGGCTTTCTCAGTTTGAGGCGGTGATTGGCATGAATCCGCCGCAGGGGCGCGAGACCAAGGCCGATTCGGTCCGCGATGCCCTGGCGGCTCTGGGTGCGGCGGCCGACGATGCCGTGATGATCGGCGATCGCTTTAACGATGTGGAGGGCGCGCACGCGATGGGTGTGCCGTGTATCGGCATCTATTCGGGCGCGGCGGCGCTGGGGGAGCACGAGGCCGCGGGTGCCGATGCGGTGGTGCACTCGGTGGCCGAGCTTGCTAAACTTTTCGCTATATAAGTATGTGATGTGAGGGGCGGGCACGCTCGCCCCTCATTGGTAAGGAGGTCGTCCATGAATCAGGTGGAGCAGAGCGTTACCGAGTATGTCGACGAGGTCTGGGAAGATGTCGTCGCCGATATCGAGCAGCTGGTGAGTTATCCGTCCGTAGCCGTTGCTGCCGACGCAGAGCCCGGTGCGCCGTTTGGCCGCCCGGTCCGTGATGCGCTCGATTGCGCGCTCGGCATTGCGCAGAAGCTCGGCTACCAGACGAGCGACGACGAGGGCTATGTGGGCATTGCCGATATCCCTGGCCGCGGCGACAAGCAGCTCGCGACCATCTGCCACGTGGACGTGGTTCCCGCCGGTCCCGGTTGGAACACCGACCCGTTTGCGATGGAGCGCCGAGAGGGCTGGCTGCTCGGTCGCGGCGTAATCGACGACAAGGGCCCGGCGGTGCTGTCGCTCTACGCCGGCGCCTATCTGCTCAAGCACGGCATTACCCCGCGCTATACCTTCCGCGCGCTGCTGGGATGCGATGAGGAAGTGGGCATGTCCGACGTTCACCATTATCTGGAGAACCACGCGAACCCCGACTTTCTGTTTACGCCCGATGCCGAGTTCCCGGTTTGTAATGCCGAGAAGGGCCAGTTTGGGGCGACGTTTGTGAGTCCCAAGATCGACGGCGGGCGCATTGTGTCCTGGAGCGGCGCCGAAGCGAGCAACGCCATTCCGTCGCAGTCTATCTGCGAGCTTGCGATTGCCGCCGATGAGCTGCCGGCGCCTGTTGAGAACGCCGACCGCCTGGAGATCACGGCGCTCGGCAACGGGCATGCGCAGATTTTCGCCCACGGCATTGGCGGTCATGCCTCGATGCCCGAGGGAACAATCAATGCCGTCGGCCTCATCGTGGCGTATCTGCGCGAGGCCGAGGATGCGTTTGGTGCGCGCGACGAGCGCCTGCTGACGCCTGCCGAGCACGAGTTTGTCAAGTTTCTGGCCTTTGTGCATGCGGACGCCTATGGCCGCGGCCTGGGAATCGATGCGACGAGCCCGGCGTTTGGCCCGCTCACCTGCAACCCCGGCGTCATCCGTGTGGTGGATGGCCATATCGAGCAGGTCATCGACGTGCGCTTCCCCGATAGCACGAGCGCCGATACCATCAGCGAGCAGCTCGAGCCGCTCGTGGGGCGCTTTGACGTGACCTGTCGCGTGGGTCATGCAAAGGTGCCGTTCTCGGTCTCTGCCGACGATCCGGCCGTGAAAGCGCTGATTGATACCTATAACGAGTTTACGGGTAAGCATGCCGAGCCCTTTGCCATGGGCGGCGGCACGTACGCGCGCAACTTTGCCCGCGCCGTGTCATTTGGCCCCGAGGAGACCGGCCTGGAGTTGCCCGCATGGGGCGGCCAGATGCATGGCCCCAACGAGTGCGCCAACGAGGAACAGCTCAAGCAAGCGCTCAAGATCTATATTGTTGCGATCTTAAGGCTCAACGAGCTCGAGCTTTAAGGTTGCGGCGTTTTGCCAATCTAAGTTGCGGTGGAATAGTTCCTAGAATCGGCTGCCTAACAGCCAAACAGGAACTATTTCACCGCAACTTTGCTTTTATTGGTGTAAAAGGTGCGCCATATTTGGCGCTGGATTGTTATTCGTTTGTAAAGCCCTGCCGCGCTTGCGGTAAGGGTTTATCAAATGCCCGTAAGAAACCGCAGTTGGCGCGGGTGCTGCCCGGTCGGGGTCGTATCTTTCCAAACAGCAAAGCGGGCAGGGTGCCCGCGATTCGCATGTACGAAAGGAAGATCATGCTCGATCAGGCTTATTCTCGTCGTCAGTTCCTCGGCCTTGCTGGTGGTCTTGCCAGCATCGTCGGTCTCGGTCTCGTTGGCTGCGGCGGCGCAGGCGCAT
>CAJMRN010000075.1 GCA_905215815.1 uncultured bacterium
TGGGGTCGAGGCCGTTGGTGGGCTCGTCGAGCACGAGCAGGCGTGGCCGGGCGATCAGCGCCAGCGCGAGCCCCAGGCGCTGCCGCATGCCCATCGAGAAGCGCCCGGCGCGCTTCTTCCCGGTGTCCGCGAGGTCCACGGCGGCGAGCACCTCATCTATGCGGCTCTCGGGAAGGCCCAGCAGCGTGGTGCGCACGCGCAGGTTCTCGCGCGCGGTGAGGTTGGGGTAGAGCGGCGCCTCCTCGATGAGGCTGCCGATTGCGTAGAGGTCCTCGCGGCGCCAGGCGTGCCCGGCAAAGAGGGTCTCCCCGGCCGTCGGCCGCAGCATCCCGCAGATCATCTTGAGCGTTGTCGACTTGCCGGCGCCGTTGGGGCCGAGCAGCCCGTACACCTCGCCCTCGCGGATATGAAGGCTCACGTCTGCCACGGCGTCCTGCGCCTGGTCGCCGCGGCCGAAGCGCTTGGTGAGCCCACGCGTCTCGAGCATGTAACCCATGGGTTTATCCTTTCTCTTCCGGGCGCGCGGGCCGAGTCGCCGTGCCCGCGCGCCTTGCCTTTCGGGTTCACCATCCATGGTGGGACGCGTTTCTAACGAAGCCGTAACGGCCGTTGGGCTCTTTTGGCGCCAGCCCTTCTCGACCCGCACGCATTTGCTTAAAGCAACAACTTTCCCGATCGATGTAATCACCAAATCAAAACGTGTACATCAGCCACCAAAGATGCCGAAAAATGTCGTTTTTGGTGCCTGATGTACACAATTGCAGAATACAGCGCAGCTCAGAACCACCCTCCACATGTCTGGACTCTCTATGCTTACGCTGGATAGACATCGCCAGAACGGGTATAGTATCGAAAGTTTTGTCGTTTACCAGCGGGGGAGTCCTGTGGGCATCAAAAAGAAGATCAAAAAGGAGCTTATCGGCACCTCCGATTACCCGTCGAATAAGATCTTTACGATCTCCAATTTCATTACCTTCACGCGCCTGATCCTCACGCTGGTCTTTCTGTACCTGTTTGTGACGGATAACAACCGCGTTGTCGCCATCGTCATCTATGCCATCGCGGCCTCCACCGACTGGATGGACGGTCAGATTGCCCGCATGACCAAAACGGTCTCGTGGCTCGGCAAGGTTATGGATCCCATCTGCGACCGTGCGCTGCTATTTACCGGCGTTTTAGGTCTCGTGGTTCGCGGCGAGCTTCCCATCTGGGTCTGTGTGCTCATCATTGGTCGCGATATCTACCTTGGCATCGGCACGCTCATCGTGCGCCATTATCACCGCCGCCCCATCGACGTAGTATTTCCCGGCAAGATTGCGACGGCGCTGCTCATGACCGGCTTCTCGCTCATGCTGCTGGGCTTTCCCACTGTGGACGGCTGGCATCTGCTGCCCGCTACGTTCACGGCCTTCCCGGGCCTCAACGGCAGCCCGGTACCGCTTGGCATCTTCTTTGTGTACGGCGGCGTCATCTTCTCCATGCTCACCGCCGTCATCTATTCCATTAAGGGTGGAGCGGCCATTAAACAGGCTATCGCACATCCCGAGGACGAAGACATCGACTTTCTTAACCCCGAAATCGAAGATTAAGTCATTGGGGTATGATTATGTACAGTTCATTCTTTGCGGCATGTCCGCGTTAAGTTAGGGGTTGTCATGGACAACATGGTTAACAATATGCCTCAGAACGATAAGGCCTCAGACGCCACCTGTGTTTTCCGCGTTCCTTCGAGCGATGTCACCGTTCCCGACCTCATGGCCAACGTGCACATCACCGCGCCCGTGTTGTCTATCGTCAAGGGCCCGCAGACCGGCGCCGCCTTTGAGCTCGAGGACAATGTGACCACCATCGGCCGCGATCCCGCCAACGGCATCTTCCTCAACGACATGACCGTGTCGCGTAGCCACGCGCGCATTATTCGCGAGGGTCTGGGGGCCCGTATTGAGGACCTGGGCTCGCTCAACGGTACGTGGGTTGACGGCGCTATCGTCAACGGCGCCCCGCTGCACGATGGCTCTTCTGTACAGATCGGTACATTTACGCTCATCTATCACGAGAGCACGCCGGAGCGCATCGAAACCGGTGAGTAGGGCATGGCCGAACGCAACTATCTGAGTATCGGCCAGGTCGTCAATCTACTTCGAGGCGCATACCCCGATCTTTCGAACTCAAAAATTAGATTTCTCGAAGATGAGGGGCTCATCACCCCTCATCGCACGCCTAAGGGCTATCGTCAGTACTCCAAGGAGGACGTTGACCGCCTGGAGGTCATTCTGCACCTGCAAAAGACTCGCTACATGCCGCTCAACGTGATCAAGCAGCGCCTGGAAAACGCCACGGACCTGTCTACGCTCGCCTACGAGGTGGGCCTGCTGTCCGACGTTCCGCTCAAGACGGAGCCCAAGGAGACCAAGCAAAAGCTGCATCCCATCGAGACCATCCCCGATATGCTCGGCGTCGAGATCTCGTTTATACGCTCCCTGGCCGAAAACGACCTCATTCGCATCATCAAGAGCCCGCAGAATCGCGAGCTTGTCGATGGCCGCGATTTCCCGATCATCCGTTACTGCTCCGAGCTTTCGCGCTTTCATATCGAGCCGCGCAACCTGCGCCAATACGTATCGTCGGCAAACCGCGAGTCCTCGATGTTTGAGCAGGTGCTCGTGAGCATGCTCGGCATGGACACTTCCGATGACGAACGCGACGCCAAGCTCGAGCGTGCGTTTAAGAAGCTGCATGACCTCACCGAGGGCGTGCATACCGCACTGCTCAAGAACCGTGTATTTGAGTCACTCAACGCCGTGGTCGAGGACGCCGATATCGATGCCCTCGACGAGGAGATCGCACGCTCTGAATCCACCAAGGCCAAAAGCGAAGAGGCAAGCGTTCCCGCGGTTGCAGCGAAGGACGAGTCGCTCGTGCATCCGTCCAAGGTCGTCGTCCCCTCGCATAGCCTGTCTGCTAACACGGGTAAATAACCGCCGTCCACCCGGCAATCCATGAAAGGTCACGCCATGTACGACTTCGAATCTCACATCGTCGACATCCCCGACTATCCCGAGCCCGGAGTCATCTTTAAGGACATCACGCCGCTCTTTGGTAATCCCGAGGCACTAAAGGCCATGGTAGATGCCCTGGCTGAGCATTTTGCCGGCATGGGTATCACCAAGGTCGTGGGTCCCGAGGCTCGCGGCTTTATGGTCGACGTGCCCGTGGCTGTCGCCCTGGGTGCTGGCTTTGTACCCGCTCGTAAGCCGGGCAAGCTGCCGCGCAAGACGGTGAGCCAGAGCTACGAGCTCGAATATGGCACCGACTCTATCGAGATTCACGCCGATGCCATTACCTCTAAAGATACCGTGTTGATTCTGGATGACTTGGTCGCGACGGGCGGAACCGTCGAGGCAACAGGTAAACTGGTGCGAGATATGGGCGCAAAGCTTGTGGGTTACGGTTGTATCCTCGAGCTTGCGTTTCTCAACCCGCGCGAGAAGCTCACGCCTTTCAACGAGGACGTTGAGCTCTTTAGCTTGGTAACGGTGGACTAGCCGCTACCCTTAGATACCGGAAAGGAAGCTCCATGCGCACAGCAAACACGCACAAAAACATGGCACGCTGCGCTGCTACGGCAACCCTCGCTTGTGTTTTGGGCCTTGGCCTCGCGGCTCCGGCCTATGCCGATACCGCATCCGACCTTGCCGCTGCTCGTACAAAACTCGAGCAGATCGGCACGCAAACCCAGCAGATCTACGACGAGCTCGCCACTCAAACGCAGGCACTCGACCAGACCGCTGGCGAGATCACGCAAAAGCAGCAGGAGATCGCCGATGGCCAGGCCAAGCTTTCTAACTACGTTACCGGCGAGTACAAGACCGGCGGCCTGAGCCTGCTCCAGGTTCTGACGGGTGTCGATGACCTGGGCGATATGCTCAACCGCCTGTTCTACTACGGCAAGGTTTCCGACAAACAGGCCCAGACCATCCAAGAGGTCAAGGAGCTAAAGCAGGAGCTTACCGACAAGCAGGCCGAGCAGGAGAAGAACGTCACCGCCACGCAAAAGAAGGTCGACGAGCTCAACGCTCAGCAGGCCGAGGCTCAAAACGTTGTGAACTCCCTGGACTCGCAACTGCAGGCCGAGCTTGCCGCCGAGGCAGAGGCCAATGCCGCACTGCAGGCCGGCATTAACGCCAGCACCGCCGAGAAGGCCACGGTGAACACCGAGACCGCCGGCACGACTGAGAACACCAACAACGGTGGCGGTACGACCAACAACGGCGGCAACACGCCTGCGCCCGCTCCCACGCCCGCTCCGTCCCCCACGCCGCAGCCCTCGACACCCGCTCCGGCTCCAACCCCTTCTGCGCCGAGCCAGTCCGTTGACGGCGGCACCGTTGTTTCGCGTGCCTACAGCAAGCTTGGTTGCGCTTATTCCTGGGGCGGCATTGGTCCGAACAGCTTTGACTGCTCGGGATTCGTTAGCTACTGCCTCACCGGTCGTTATTGCCGTTTGGGCACCACCGTTACGTTTATGGGCTGGACTCGTGTGACCGATCCGCAGCCGGGAGACGTCGTTGTAAATTCGCGTCATACCGGCATTTACGTTGGAAACGGCCAGATGATTCATGCTTCTAACTACAACACTGGTGTTATCCTTACCCCCATTAGTTATAGTATGACTGACTATATTTTTGTGCGCTATTAAGTAACACTTCACAGCATCCGACATGGGTCTCGTGGCTTTTCCGCTGCGGGGCCCATTCTTTATCTCCGCCAATCAACTCATCTTCAATGAGCTTTTATCTAGTTCTGAATACTAGATATAGAACAGAGTTCAGCAAGATGGTTATAATTAGGCTTGAGTAAATAGAAAGGACCCCATATGAGCTGGGCACTTATCTCCGATTCGAGCTGCAACCTCCGCGATTGGCAACCGACCGCACCCCATACCATCTTTGCATTTGCACCCCTCAAAATTCGAGTGGGGGAGCGCGAGTTTGTCGATGACCTCACGCTCGACGTCAACGAACTCAATTGCACCGTGCAGGCGGAGTCGAGCGCTTCTTCGAGCGCCTGTCCGAGCGTAGGCGAGTGGACCGAACTCTTTAGGCTTGCCGACAAAACGATTTGCATGCCCATCTCCGAGGGCGTATCGGGGAGCTACAACGCCGCCGCCACGGCACGCGATTTGGTTCTTGCCGAGGATCCGGACCGACAGATTCATCTAGTCAATTCGCGCGGAGCCGGCGGCAAAATGGACCTGATCTTTTTGCTGTTCGACCGCTATCTCGCAAGCAATCCAGACGTTCCATTTGATGAAGCCTGCAGCTATTTTGATGAGCTGGAACAGAACAGCAAGATCCTATTTAGCCTGTGCAATTACGAAAATCTCGCCAAGGCCGGACGTATTCCCAAGGCAGCCGGGGTTATCGCCAATAAACTTAACATTCGAGTTTTAGGTACAGCAAGCGAGGCGGGGGAGATTAAGCTCGTTGGTCACACCCGTGGCGAAAAGAAGATGCTTGGAAAGATCGTCGACACCATGGAAGCCGAAGGCTTTACCGGTGGAGAAGTCGTCATCGACCATGTCGAGAATGAGGCGGGCGCCCAGGCACTTGCCAGCCGCATTGTGGAGCATTGGCCCGGCTCCAAGACCATCATCATGCCCTGCAACGGACTTGATTCATACTATGCCGAGATGCACGGGCTCATTATCGGCTACGGCATGGGCGTGGCTTCGGGCCGATAACGTCCAACTAAACAAAAACACGGGCGGGACAAAGTGACTGGTGGCTCTTTGTCCCGCCCGTCTTGTACGTCGGCTAACTATTAAACCCATTGAACTTTAGATAGCTCATCAGATACGCCTTCGATACAAAAGACGAAACCGCGCTGCGCACGAGCAGCGACTCGCGCGTGACCTGATGAGCCGTATCGGCTACGGGAACCTGCTCAATGGAGAACGCTGCGCGAATCGATGCCTCGAGCTGGTCGACCACATAGTCAAAGGCGGTCGGCGCATCATAGCTCAGGCGTTGAATGTTAAAGAGCGCCTGTACCGCAGCGATGGGCAGCACCTGCTTAAAAATACAGATGGCGATAAGGCGAGCAATCTGCTCGCGGCCATATTGCTTTTTTACCGGAGCAGGTACCAGACCGATCTTCACGTAGTTGTTGATCATGGAGGGCGTAATAACAGGCTGCTCCAAACAAATCGAAAGCGGTTCCATCCACAGTTCGATGTACTCAATGACCTGATCACGGTAGAGCGTCACATTCGGCAACTGGTTATAGCGCGGCAAGCTGAGCGTATTGAGTTTGCGAACTATATCAGACTGGATAAATGCATCAGGTAGCACCGTTGGCTGAATATCCTCTGGGCTAATGCTAGCCGACGTATCGGACATAGGAATAACGTGTTTAGCATGGTTCATGTGGTGCCTCCGTTCGTTTTCAATATTGTATTCTAGATTATCTAGTTTTGCATACCACAATGAACGGTATGATCGTCGGCTTTGACTCGGGTACGACCGCAGAATAACTGGCTCGTGTTTTGCACAACAAAACATCCCGTGACAACATTGCCTTAAGCTCGTTGTGCGGGATGTTTTAGTGAAAGAACAACCTTACATAAGATATATTATCGTACTTATCCGCGTAGAAAAGCGTATGCGCTGGTAGCCGCTATGGCTCCGTCCGAAACGGCGGTCACAACTTGGCGTAAACGCTTGGAACGGATATCGCCGGCAGCAAATAAGCCAGGCGTGCGGGTGGCCATCGATCCATCGGTCACAATACCGCCGTCGGGCGCCAGATCTACCAGATGCTCTACAAGCTCGGTATGGGGCTGCGTGCCAGCAAAGACAAATATGCCAAACGAACCAGGATCAAAGGACTCGGAATAAGTGCCACCTGTAGCGTTGTCCTTAAAGGTGATAGTCATGGGCATGGCCTCGCCCGATAGTTCCACGATACTAGTTTGGTACCTAACTGAAATAATATCTTTTGCGAGCACCTTTTGAACCACGCCATCGGGGGCACGGAACTGATCGCGGCGCAAGACGATGGTCACGCTGCTGGCGATTTCCGACAAGAACAGGGCTTCCTCGCAGGCAGCATTGCCGCCGCCGATGACAAAGACCTGTTTACCACGAAAGAACATACCATCGCACGTCGCGCAATACGAAACGCCACGACCGCGATACGTATCCTCGCCAATAAAACCAGCAGATCGCGGCGTGGCACCCATGCAAGCGATAACGCTCGAGGCCAGCGTATCGCCCATATCGTGATGCACCGTAAACAGCGCCGCATCAGCATCGTAATCGATACCCGTAACCATGCTCCATGCAACCTGTGCTCCAAGGCCCTCTGCATGTTGCTGAAAACGCTCGCCAAGCTCGGCTCCACTCAGCAGCGGAATGCCCGGATAGTTCTCGACCTCATTGGTTGTGGCGATCTGTCCACCCGACATGCCCTGTTCAATCACAGTCGTCATGAGGTTAGCGCGCGCCGCATAAATGGCTGCAGCATAGCCCGCAGGCCCGCCGCCGATAATCGCAACATCGATCGGCTGATGAGTAGTCATGAAAAGACCTCCTGTCGAAAGATTGGCGTTCTTTGCGCTCATACCCAAATTTATGCGAACGTGACACTCATGCACTACAATGATTCTCTGTGAAACAAAGATGAAGGGGAGATATCGATGGATCAGACGCAGATGAGCGACGACGCTCCCCTGCTCACGCACAGCACTCCCCAATCGGAACAAACCACACTCTTGGCTCAGCAAAAACCTCTCGTGACCATCGTGCACGCCTCGGTCGGCTCGGGCCACAAGGCCGCCGCAAATGCGATTGCACAGGCATTCGACCTCATCCGCGGCACCAATGGCATCCCCGAGGATGTTGAGATTGAAGTGCTCGATATCCTCGATTTTGGACGCATAAAATTCGACGGCAACAAAACGGCCGCCTCGTTTACCGGCGCCACACGTCCAATTTACGACTTGACCTGGCGTTATACCCTTACCGGACACCTGCTTTGGGGCGGCGGCACGGCATGGTCGCGCATCATGTTCCCCGCATTTAACGAGTACGTTCGGACTCGTAGGCCCATTGCCGTGGTCGCCACGCACATCACGGCAGCCAACGTTGCCGTCGGCGCACGCGTCATTACGGGCATCGACTATCCCGTCATTTGCGTACCGACCGATTACGAGGTCGAGGGTTGGTGGCCCCATAAGGACACCGACCTATTCTGTGTGGCAAACGAGTTTATGGCCGAAACACTCCGCCCCCGCAAGGTTCCCGAGGCAAAGATCCGCATTACAGGCATCCCCATTCGCGCCGGGTTCGATACGGATTACAATCGCGAGGAAGAACTCGAGAAGTTCAATCTCCCCACAGACAAGCTCATTGTGCTGGTGATGGCCGGCGCCAGTTTGCCTCAACCGTACGTTCGCTTTCGCGCGGAGATGGACCGCACCCTCCCCTTCCTGCGCAGCTTCGAGGACATGCACTTTGTCTTTTTGCCGGGCAAGGACGCCGAATATGCCACCCGTCTCAAAACGCTCTTCGATGCCATGAAACTCGAGAACGTCACGGTTCTTGACTATGTCGATGACATGGCAGCGCTTATGCACGGCTGTGACCTGGCAATTCTCAAATCGGGCGGACTCACCGTTACCGAATGCCTGTGCGCACACCTACCGATGATTCTGCTGGGCAAGTCCTATGGCCAGGAAAAGGCCAACACCACCATGCTCACCGGCATGGGCGCCAGCATGCATGTCACCACCGCACGCGAGCTGATCGTGACGTTGCGCCATCTCCACGATCATCCCGAGTCGCTCAAGGCACTGCTCATCAATGGCGAAGTGCTGCGCCGACCACGCGCAGCCGAGGATATCGCCATCGCAACCATGGAGCTCGCAGGCAAGCCCCAAAAGCGCAAACGAGCTTTCTGCCGCTTCTACTGGGGAGAAAAACCCGCGCATATCCGCTAGCATTGGATTGTCCGCTTACCTGTGGGAGGCCCCTACATATCATCCCATGCTCAAACATTCTCGCTTCGCAGGGGCGCATGAATCCCACCCGTCCGGGGCTCACCCATATCATTCCATGCTCAAACATTCTCGCTTCGCTTCGCTCGCTGCGAAACTGCGCGTGGAACGATATGGGTGAGCCCCGGACGGGAGTCTTCTTG
>CAJMRN010000076.1 GCA_905215815.1 uncultured bacterium
AGCGGGCGCGCCTGCGGGCGCGGCACCGTCAGCGGCCACGGCCTCAACAGCAGCGGTCTGACGCTCTGCACGATCCCACACGCCCGAGCGGCCGCCCTCCTTGTGCAGCAGGCGCACGTCGACGATCTCCATGCCGCGATCGACGGCCTTGCACATGTCGTAGATCGTTAGACACGCGGCGCTCGCTCCAGTCAGAGCCTCCATCTCGATACCAGTCTTGCCCGTCACGCCGGCCGTGACCAGCACGTGAAAGCCAACCTGCCCGTCCGCACGCGCCGGTGCCCAGCCCTCGGGCACGTCCTCGGCCGGCGTCCCCGCCGCAGCGATGGGCGCAATGTCGCACTTGCTCTTGGTAATGAGCAACGGATGGCACATGGGGATGATATCGCTCGTGCGTTTGATGGCCATGATGCCCGCCACGCGCGCGCAGGCAAGCACGTCGCCCTTTTTGGCGCGGTCCTGCAGCACCATGGCCTGCGTCTCGGGATGCATGAGGATGGTGCCCTCGGCGATAGCGATGCGATGGGTCTCGGCCTTGTCGGACACGTCAACCATGCGCACCTCGCCCTTGGCGTCCACGTGCGTCAGCTCGTCGCGACGGGCGTCGCGGGCGGGCTCGGCGACAGCGCTGGCAGTCGGCTGCGCGGACGCGTCGGCGTTGCCAGCATTCGCCGCAGTCGTGGCTTTGCGGGCAGACATCGCGGCCCTGCGAGCGGCCTTGGTGGCATCGGCGTACCTGCTCTTGGCCATATGATCATCCTCCGATTTGGGACATAAATCGTTGCGTGCCCTCAATTATCGCGTGTTCCTGCGGTTTGTGGGCGACGGCATCGCGCCAAATCGAAAGTACCTGCATATCATCACCACGGCGCAGCGCCTCACGCACCGAATACTCGGCATCGCTGAACAGGCACGGGCGCACGTTGCCATCGGCCGTCAGACGCAGACGGTTGCAATTCGCGCAAAAATGGTTGGACATGGCGCTAATAAAGCCGACCGTTCCCGCCGCGCCCGGAAAGCGCCAGTAGCGCGCAGGGCCCGCGCCGGCAGGAGCGTCGTTGATGTCGAGCGGCTCGAGCTCGCCCAGCCCCGCCGCGGCGGCCCCGGCATTGATACGCGCCCGCAGCTCGTCGCTCGGCACGGTATCGCTCGCGTCCCACAGCTCGGGATTGAGCGCGGGCGCATGCGGGTCCACAGCGCAATGCGAACTGGTGCGTTCGTCGCCGATGGGCATGTATTCGATAAAGCGCAGGTGGATGGGGCGGTCGACGGTCAGCCGTGCGAGGGCCGCTACATCCTGGTTGAGCCGGCGTACGACCACACAGTTGACCTTAACCGGCTCAAAGCCCCAGGCCAGCGCTGCGTCGATGCCAGCCATGGTCTGCTCGAGTCGACCCAGGCGCGTAATCTTTCCAAAGAGCGTAGGGTCGAGCGTATCGAGCGAGATATTGACGCGGTTAAGCCCGGCATCTTTGAGCTGCGGCGCCAGCTTGGGCAGCAGGGCACCATTGGTGGTGAGCGAGATGTCCTCGATCTGCGGAATCGCGCGGATGTCGCGGATGAGCGGGATGATACGGCGGCTAACCAGCGGCTCGCCACCCGTCAGGCGCACGCGGCGAATGCCCTCCCCCGCCACCAGGCGCACAAAGCGGGCGATTTCCTCGGCGCTGAGCAGCTCGTCGTGTGCACGGGGCGCCACGCCATCGGCCGGCATGCAATAGATGCAGCGGAAATTGCACTTGTCGGTAACGGCAATGCGCAGGTAGTTGATATCGCGGCCAAAGCCGTCATGTTGCACGTGCCCGTCCACGCAGCCCTCCCCTCACGCGGCGTTTTATTCTTCAGAAAACATAATACCCCACGGGAGAATCATGCCGACACCCGTACGACAGGACAGGGCGCTTCGAGCAAGACCGGCTTCCCAAGCCCATCCTCAGCATACAAACCATCACAACATTCGATGCTTTTCCCGATTTTGGCGAAAAACGTCGAATGTTGTGATGGTTTGCCTGCCCGCAGCACCCCGTGGAAGGACCAAAGTGCCCCTAAAGGCCGCCCTCCCAGTGCCGAATCACGAATTCTCGCAGGTCATTCTGCCGTTTCTGGAACGCCTCACTTCGGTCGCACTTGAGACCCATAGCGAGCGCGATGGCGTTCATCGCCCGGTGCAATTGCAGCTGATGGGCAAACTGAGTCCCGGTGAGGACGATCATCTTAAAGCCCAGTGCGCTCAGCACGGTCATGCGCTCCGCATCCGACGCGCTGCGCTGTTTATCAAGATGGTCCGAGCCGTTGTATTCAATCCCCGTACCGCTCGCAGGCGCATATACGTCGATCTCGAAATACCCGGCCTTTGCGAGATACTTGAACTCGTTGGGAACATCGACCCTATGGTTGAGCTCGATCTTGGCGTATCCCAGCCCGCCCTGGGAACGTTTTGCTACGATCATGATTGCGGTGGCCGTCTCCATGGGCGACCGCGCGCCATCGTGCACGCGCTTGAGCACGGCGGCCGCGCGTATAGCCCCCTGACGAGATCGGTTCTCATTGCAATAGGCAATCATGTCGGCAACGGTATACCTCTGCCCCATCTCGATATAATCGCCTGTCGACAGATGATTCAAATGATATCGGGCACAGATTTCGTAGCCATATTCCAGCTGCTCGGGCTCGCTCATCCACGAACCCGCTTGGACAAAGCACATGGCCTCATCAACCACCAGAAGGCCCTCTGCCACCTCGATAAGATGGCCTGGAGGTATCGGCGCCCCAAACACGTGGCACCTAAATCCAGCCGGCGTCGAACGCTCAAAATCGAAGTTGACGAGCGTGTCGATATGATCGAGCTTTTCTCGTGGAATACCGAGCGAAACCAGATAGTCGGTAACAATCCCAACTGCCGTTGAAGCCCTCAGCCCCTTGGTATCGAGCCCCAATTTGGGCAGGTCCGCAGTCGGCTCCGCCTCGTTAGCAAGCGAGTCCTCATCGTATAGGCTGCTTGCCCGTGAGAGCGGCTCTAACGGGCGCGCCACGTTGTGGTACAGCCAGGCAGTCTTATGGGACAGGACGATCGGCAAGTCCATGAGCTCTCCAATGGGTCGGATAACCAACCTTATTCCCCTGCTCACGGATTCGCACACTTCCACGTACAAGAAAGCATTCCACCCGTACGAGCGACAGAAAAACCGTCCCAAAAATCGATGCTTTTCTTCAATATCGAGAAAAACATCGATTATTGGGACGGTTTGGGGCGAGGTGAGAGGTCGGAGGGCCAGAGCAAGCCGCACTCCGACGGGCTAATCCAGCTCTTTTAAGCCATGTGCTAGCTGCCAGTACTCGCCGCGCTGGGCGAGCAATTCCTCATGGGTGCCGCGCTCGATGATGCGGCCGTGCTCGAGGACCATGATCGCATCGGCGTCGCGGACGGTGGACAGGCGGTGCGCAATCATAAATGTGGTGCGGCCGCGCATGATGCGGTCCATGCCGCGCTCGATGAGCTTTTCGGTGCGCGTGTCGATGGAGCTTGTTGCCTCGTCCAGGATAAGCACCGGCGGGTCGGCCACGGCCACGCGCGCGATGGCGAGCAACTGGCGCTGGCCCTGAGACAAGTTGGCGCCATCGGCCGTGACCGGCGTGTCGTAGCCTTGCGGCAGGCGACGGATAAACGAGTCGGCGCAGGCGGCCTCGGCGGCGGCACGCACCTCCTCGTCGGTCGCGTCGAGCTTGCCAAAGCGGATGTTCTGCGCAATGGTGCCGCTAAACAGGTGCGTATCCTGCAGCACAATGCCGAGCGACCCGCGCAAGCTGGCCTTGGCAATGTGCTTGACGTCGATGCCGTCGTACGTGATCTCACCATCATCGACCTCGTAGAAGCGGTTGATGAGGTTAGTGATGGTCGTCTTTCCGGCGCCCGTCGAGCCAACAAAGGCGATCTTTTGCCCCGGCTTGGCGAACAGGTTGAGGTCCGTGAGCACGCGCGTTCCCGGCACGTAGGAAAAGTCCACGGCATGGAAGCGCACATCGCCGGCAAGCGGGACGAGGCCGCACGTGAGCTCGGTGCCGTCGGCCGCCACCGCACGGCCCGACTCGTCAACGGCAGCCACGTCGTGCAGATGCCCATAGGCGCCCACGCCCTTGCCCTCGGGAATCTTCCACGCCCACGCGGCGTCGCCCGTCTGCACCAGCTCCACGCAGCCCTCGTCCACCTCGGGCTTAAGGTCCATCGCGGCAAACAGGCGCTCGGCACCGGCCAGCGCGTTGAGTAAGAAGTTGCCCAGCTGCGTAAACTGGTTGATGGGCATGGCCGCCTGGCGCACAAAGACCAGGTAGCTCGCGAGTGCACCCACGTCGGCAAGTCCCTTGATGCAGAGCATGCCGCCCGCCACGGCGACGATGGCGTAGTTGACGTAGCCGATCACCACGGTCATGGGCACCATCGAGTTGGCATAGGTCTGCGCGGCGCCACCGGTGCGGCGCAGCTCCTGGTTGCGCGCGTCAAAACCTGCCACGTTGGCCTGCTCGTGGTTGAAGACCTTGATGACCTTTTGGCCCGAGACCATCTCCTCGACATATCCGTCCAAGTCGCCGAGCGATGCCTGCTGGGCGGCAAAAAAGCGCTTGGAGCGGATACCCGAGTAGCGCGCGTACAGCACGATGGCCGCGTCGCACACGAGCGTGATAATCGTGAGCTGCCAGTTGAGGATGATGAGCATGGCCGTGGTGCCGATCACCTGAATGGTCGCCTGAATCACGTTGGCAAAGCTGTTGTTGAGCGCCTCGGAGACGGTGTCGACGTCGTTGGTGAAAAAGCTCATGATGTCGCCCGAGCGCGTACTGTCGAAATAGCTGAGCGGCAGCGTCTGAATGTGCGCGAACAGGTCGCGACGGATGTCGGACACCACGCGTTGGGCCGCGCGCACCATGATCTGCGAGTAGCCTAGGGCCGAGAGCACACCCGCGGCGTAGATGATCGCCGTTACGATGACCTGCTTGGCGAGCAGCTCCTCACCGCCCGTGGCCAGGCCGTTGACGATGGGGCGCACCATGTAGGTGCCGGCGAGGCTCGCGATGGCCGCGACGGAGGCAAGCATACCCACCGCCAGCAGCGAGAACTTGGCATGGCCCATGTAAGAGAGCAAACGGCGCACAGTGCGCTTGAGGTCGGCCGGGCGCGCTTGGGCTGCGGTCTTAGGCATGGCGCTCGCCCCCTTCCAAGGGTAATCTGCTGGGGACGGAGGAAAACGGATTATTCGCGCAGCCATCGTCGCTGCCGTCGCCGGCGTCTACGTTCCCCGCAAACTCCATCTGCGAGGCGTAAATCTCCTGGTAGATGTTGTCGCCCGCTAGCAGCTCCTCGTGCGTGCCCACGCCGTGGACACGACCGTCGTCCAGCACCACAATGCGATCGGCATCCATAACGCTCGCGATGCGCTGGGCGATGATGAGCACGGTCGTATCGGGGATCCGAGCGATGTGCTCGCGAATCTTAGCGTCGGTCGCCATATCGACCGCGCTGGTGGAGTCATCAAAAATGAGCACGCGCGGATGCTTGAGCAGCGTACGCGCGATGCACAGACGTTGCTTCTGACCACCCGAGACACCGGCGCCGCCTTGGCCCAACTCGCCGTCCAGCCCGCCGATGCGATCAAGGAACTCGTCCACGCACGCTGCGCGGCAAGCCGCGAGGAGCTCATCGTCCGACGCCCGCGGATTGCCCCACTGCAGGTTCTCGCGCACGGTGCCCGCGAACAACACGTTCTTTTGCAGCACAATGCCCACGGCGTCGCGCAAGGCGACCAGGTCGTAGTCGCGCACGTCGTGTCCGCCCACAAGTACGACGCCCTCGGTGGCGTCGTACAGACGCGCAATCAGCTGCACAAGCGAGCTCTTACCCGAGCCCGTGCCGCCGAGGATGCCCACCGTCGAGCCGCTCTCGACGCGAAGGTCGATATGCTCGAGCACATCCTCGGCTGCATCCGCGCGGTATTTAAAGGAAACGTCGCGAAACTCGACACTGCCGTCCGCTGGCGCCGCAGTCGCGAGGTCTCCCGCAGGGTTGGCGATAAAGGGCTCCTCATCGAGCACCCCTGCGATACGGCCCACACTCGTGAGAGCGCGCGTGAGCAGCAAAAACACGTTGGAAATCATCATGAGCGAGTTCATGATCAGCAGCACGTAGCTCATAAAGCCCGTGAGAGAGCCCACGCCCAGCTTGCCGGCGAGAATCATGCGGCCGCCAATCCACTGGATGGAGAGCGCAGCCACGTACATCGACAGCTGAAACACCGGCAGGTTGAGCACGGCGGTGCCGAAGGTCTTGGTCGCCGTGCCGGCGAGCTCGGTATTGACGGTGTCAAACTTGTCGCACTCGTGCTCGGCGCGCACGTAAGCCTTCACGGCGCGCACGGCGGTAAGGTCCTCTTGCACCACGCCGTTAAGGTGGTCCATCGAGGTCTGGAGTTGGCGGTAGAGCGGACTGACGCGATAGGTGATGACACTCAGCACGATTGCCAGCACGGGCAAGATGATCGCAAAGACGGTGGCGAGCGGGCGCGACAGCATCAGCGCGTAGATAAGGCCGACGATAAGCGTCACCGGGCCGCGCACCATAGGGCGAAAGCCGTTGCTCACAGCATTTTGGATAACGGTGATGTCCGTGGTCATGCGAGTGACGAGCGAGCTGGCGTCGTAGTTGTCCAGGTTACCAAAAGCGAGCGTCTGAATCTTTTTGTACTCGGCCTCGCGCAGGTTAGCGCCTAGGCCCGAGGCAACGCGGGCGGACGTGTGTGCATAACCCAAGCCCAGTGCCAGCGAAAGCGCAGCGCACACCAACATGTACGCGCCCTGCAGCAGCATGTAGTTGATATCACCCGCAGGCACGCCCACATCGATGATGTCGGCCATGATGACCGGGATAAACAGCTCGAGCACCGTCTCGACCGACACAAAGAACACGCCGAGAATGGCATCGCGACGGTATGCCCCTAGATAAGAAAACAGTATTTTGAGATTGCGCACGCAGGTTCAACCCCCATCAAACGTTGTTCGCAAACGCACGTATTATTGCGCGCCGAATAATGGTGTCAAGTATTCCGAAATCGTTTTCTGCAAGGTTAACGCCGGCGGCGAGTTCTCGTGACGTGTGTCCATATTCACTCGGAATAATGGTGCGCGTGACTTTTTTCGCCCCACTGCCAACACAAACCTTGACTCTACAATCGTTATAGGGTTTTCACTACACTGGTACGTAAACAAACCCAGTCAGAAAGTGCCCCCGCTCATGGAACACGACCTCACACGCGGCAATGTCCTTAAGACCATCGCGGTCTTTGCCCTGCCCTATATGCTCTCGTACTTTTTGCAGATGCTCTACGGCATGGCCGACCTGTATATGATGGGGCAGTTTAGCGGCGCCGCCGGCATCACCGCTGTGGGCAATGGCGCGCAGACGCTCTATATCATTACCGTGACGCTCGTGGGCCTGGCCATGGGAACGACGGTCATCGTCGGCCACGCCGTGGGCTCGCGCCGCTTCGACCGCGCCGAGACCGCCATCGGCAATACCATCACGCTGTTTATGGGCGTCTCGGTAGTACTGGCCGTCATCTTGTTTGCACTTTGCCCGCAGGTTGTGACGCTCATTGGCACGCCGCCCGAGGCGGTCGAAGGCACCGCCGCCTACCTGCGTATCTGCTTTATCGGCATTCCGTTTATCGCCGCATACAACATTCTCTCGGCCATCTTTCGCGGGCTGGGCGATTCGCGCTCGCCTATGTACGTGATTGGCGTGGCATGCATCATCAACATCGCGCTCGACTTCCTATTTATAGGCCACATGGGGCTCGGCCCCGTGGGCGCGGCGCTCGGCACAGTGACCGCCCAGACGGCCAGCGTTGCCCTCGCGCTCGTGTGGCTCAAGAGCCGCCGCACGAACATCCACGTTAAGCGCAGCGACCTGCGCCCCCAGCCCGAGGTGCTCGGCAGCATTCTTAAGATCGGCGTGCCTGTGGCTGTACAGGACGGCTGCATCCAGGTGGCGTTTATGTTTATCACCGTCATCGCCAACCACCGAGGGCTCGTCGACGCCGCCGCCGTAGGCCTGGTCGAGAAGATGATCAGCTTTTTGTTCATTGTTCCGAGTTCCATGGGCGCCACCGTCAGCGCACTCACGGCGCAAAACGCCGGCGCAGGCAAGGGCGATCGCGCGCGTCAGGTGCTCAAGGACGCCATGACGATCTCGGTGGTGTACGGCTGCCTGATCACGGTGCTGATGTGGCTGGTGGCGCCGGCGTTTATTGGCTTTTTTGCCAAGGACCCCGCGGTGGTCGCGGCCGGTACCGGCTATATGCACAGTTATATTTTCGATGCAATCTTTGCCGGCATCCACATTTGCTTTAGCGGCTTTTTCGCCGCGTATGGCAAGAGCTATATCGGCTTTGCGCACAACGTGCTGGCCGTGGCGCTCATTCGCGTGCCGGGCGCGTGGCTATTGTCGAACGCCTATTCCGACACGTTGTTTCCCATGGGCATCGCTTCGCCGTGCGGGTCAATTCTATCAGCGGTTATTTGCGTGATGGCATTTACCGTGCTCAACCGGCGCGGGGCTTTTGACAGGTTGGTGGCGTAGCGGGGCAACGCGAAATCGCCCTGATCGACGACATCATTAGCGATGATCCGGCAACCTACGTGACGCAGATCACGGTGCCGTTTTCTCCAGCAAAGTAAAAACCGCCCGGAAGGCATCATGCTTCCCGGACGGTTCTTCAATTAGACTATCAATGCACTAAGCCTGGGGCACCTCACCGGTAGCCAAGATCTGCTCGAGCGCGTCCTCGTCCAGCACGGGTACACCCAGCTGCTCGGCTTTGGTGAGCTTGGAGCCCGCTTTGGGGCCGGCGACCAGATAGCTCGTCTTCTTTGACACGCTGCCCGAAACCTTGGCGCCGAGCACCTTGAGCGCCGCGCCCGCCTCGTCGCGTGTGCGGTTGACGAGCGTGCCGGTGAGCACGAAGGTCATGCCATCGAAACGACCGTCCCGCTGCTCCAGCCTGCACTCCATATTCACGCCTGCCTCCCGAAGCGTCTCCACCAAGTGCT
>CAJMRN010000077.1 GCA_905215815.1 uncultured bacterium
AGGTCAGCGCCCTTTCGTTTCACGTCACCTTGTCTCAAATGCGACCCGCTCGCTGGCATTGCCAAGACATCGGCGTTATCTTGGTTGGCACTTGAATGATCCCTTTAGTCATTGGGGACGTTCTTAAATGACTAGGTTGGGTACATTGCTTTGAGATGTTATTCAATCGGTTTTGATGGCCTTTGAGCTGTCTACCTGCTCAAAGTAATTAATAGCTTTCATCTGCTATTGAAAATATTGCTCGAAAAATCGTCCAAGAAGTCACGGGGCGATTTTTGACGCGTCGCGCGTCAAGCGATGTGGCAAGCGTTTGGTTAGATATTGGTCAGTTTTGGGGCAACCTTGCCAAAAGCTTGACGGATGCAGATATGAACGTCGACAAATGAACACTTTGGACGGGGGCAAACAAAAAATCTGGGCTGATTCTCGATAATCGCCTTCAATCGTCCCTTGCCAAGCGCTGGCCTCGCGTACAATCTGCTCCGACATTCGCGCGCCGCCCGGCGCTTAAGAGGGGAGGACCCCATGGCAAACGAGATTTGGACCATCAAGCGTTGTCTCGAGTGGACCAAGGAGTACCTGGCCGAGCGCGGTGAGGAACACCCCCGTCTTTCTGCCGAATGGTTGCTGTGCGCTGCCACGGGCTTGGCGCGCATCGACTTATATATGCGTATGGACGAGGCGCTCGATGCGGCGCAGCTCGAGACCATGCACGCGGCGGTCGTCCGCCGCGCCAAGGGCGAGCCGCTGCAGTACATCACCGGCAGCACGCAGTTCCGCATGATCGACGTCGCGTGCGCCCCCGGCGTACTCATTCCGCGTCCCGAGACCGAGATGCTCGTCGAGGAAGTCCTCAATTATCTGGATGCCGAGGTGCTGAGCCCCGAGGCTGCCGCCCGTCAGCGCGTTGAGCTGCCCTGGAACGATGAAGTCGAGCAAGCGCGCAAGGCCGAAGCCGCATTGGCCGACGAGCGAGCGACGGCCGAGCGCCGTGCCGCCAACCTCACAGCCGCCGACGAGGCGGCGTTGGGTAGCGATGTGCTGGGCAGCCGCGCCTATGCCGAGGAACTGGCCGATCGCGAGGCCGAGGAAGCCGCCGCGCAGGTAGCGGAGACCGAAGCCGAGGAGGCCGCTGAGCCCGAGCTCGACGAATACGGCATCGCCATCGAAGGCGCCGATCACGAGGCGTCTCTGACGAAGGATGCCGCCGCGCCTGCCCCAGCCGAGCCCCGCACTGCCCGCGTTCTCGAGGTCGGTTGCGGCACGGGCTGCATCTCGCTCTCCCTTGCCTGGGAGCGCCGCGGCCATGTCACCTGCACCGCTACCGATATCGAGCCGCGCGCCATTGACCTGGCCACCAAAAACCGCGACGCGCTCGGGCTTACGTCCGATGAGGTCGCCTTCAGCCTCACGAACCTGGTGAGCTCTATCCCCCGCGAGGAGTGGGGCACCTTTGACGTACTCGTCTCCAACCCGCCTTACATTCCGACCGACGTCATGCGCTCGCTACCGCACGAGGTCAAGGACTTCGAGCCCGATTTGGCGCTCGAGGGCGGTGCCGACGGCCTTGATATCTTCCGCCGCCTGCTCAATGCGGCGCCCTATATGCTGCGCGCCGGCGGCCTGTTTGCCTGCGAGCTCTACGAGGGCGCCCTCGACGCCGCCGCCGAGCTCTGCCGTCAAGCGGGTCTGTCGGACGTGCGTATCGTCCGCGACCTCACCGATCGTCCCCGTATCGTCCGAGCCATCGTCATCGAGCCCAAACAGCGCCAGTAATATTTATTAACTGGTTAGCAAAAATTATAAAGTAGTTTATAATTAGGACGGCTGAAAGAGGTCGGCCCATGCAACCTACTACCTTTCGGGAAATCATTGCCCTACTCAAGCACGATGGATTCGTGAAGGTCGCGCAAGTCGGTAGTCATGCTAAGTATGTTTCTGGTGACCGCGTTGTCACCGTGAACGGTTCTGGTGGTGATCGACCAAAGAAGGGCACGTGGGCAAGTATTCGTCGCCAAGCTGGATGGTAGTTGGAGGCAAAATGAGGCAGCGATTTACCTATGACTGCGTTCTCATAAAAGAAGACGACGGTTACTGCGCTAGCTTCCCGCAGATTCCCGGCGCCTTTGCCGATGGCGATACGCGCGAAGAAGCGATTGCCCATGCCACCGAGGCACTGATGGCGTTTTTGGCCGACGACCTCAACAACGGTTTGACTCCGGTAGGGTACGAACGCTCGGCCGAGGTCGTGACCCTTTCAGTCGAAATCGACCACGAGGACGCTCGGGAAGCGGCGTGCCGAACATTTAAAGACGCAGCTCTGGACCTCAAAGTTTCCGCTCCGCGGATTACCGCGCTGGTCAAAGCCGGAAAGCTCGATGTTGAACTCGTCGACGGCCGTCGGATGATAACGATAGACAGCATCGAGCGCTACGCCGCCCAAGAACGCCACGCCGGCAGGCCAAAGAAGTTCGTCGCAGTCCAATAACCCCCTCACTTTCACCGACTACTAGAGCCGCTCACCAAACCAACATGCGCTCTGGGCAAATAGGTTGAACGTTTCGTGCGAGAATGCCCCACAGTAAACAAACTTGCACCAGAGCGTAAGGGGCTGGCATACACATGCAGACGGTCTATCGGGTATTCGAGGGAGCGCGCGAGCCGCATCGGCTCGCCGTTGAGCGTACGGCCGAGGTACTCCGCTGTGGCGGCTTGGCCCTGATCCCGACCGAGACCGTCTATGGTGTCGCCGTGGCAGTCAACGCCTTCTCGGACGCCGTGCCTCAAGATACAAGTGAATTCCCATCGTGGCCGCGCGATCCGCAGGCTGCCGTCAACGGCGCCGCAGTCCCTGCGCTCGGCACCGGCTATCGCCGTATCTTCACTCTCAAGCAACGTGAACTCACGCAAACCGTCGCTTGGCTGGTCGATGGCGTCGAAGCACTCGGCCGCTATGGCGTGGATATCCCGGAAGATGCCCGCGTACTCGCGCGACGATGCTGGCCGGGCGCCCTGACTATCGTGGTCAAGGCGGCCCCCTGCGTGCCGACCTTTATGCGCGCCGCCGACGACACGGTGGCACTTCGCGCTTCGGCCTCGCCCGTGGTGCAAGCGCTCATCCGCGCCTGCGGCAGCCCTCTTGCCTGCACCAGCGCCAACACGCATGGCGCGCCCGCGCCGGCAAGTTTTGTCACGGTGGAGGAGCGCATCCTGGAGGGGGTCGATGTGGCCGTCGACGCCGGTGAGACCCCGTGTCGCGACGCCTCAACCATCGTGTCGTTTCAGCACGGCGAGCTCCAGATCCTGCGCCAAGGCGCGCTTCCCGCATCAGAGATCGAACGGGTCCTGTCCGACCCGATGCAATAGAAAGGTGTAAGCGATGTCGTTGAATCTAGGTAGCCTGGGCATGGAAGACGCCTCGTTTAGCTTTGGCGGTTCCTACATCATGGCGCTCGACTGCGGCACCACCTCGGTACTCGCGACCATCGTCGACGAGTACGGCTGCATCGTCGCCCAGGCGCGTCGTAGCGTCAAAACCAGCTTCCCGCGCCCCGGCTGGGTGGAGCAGGATCCCACGGAGGTGCTTGCCAGCCAGATCGGCGTGATGATGGAGGTCCAGTTTAAGAGCGGCATCCATTCTGACCGCATTGCCGCCATCGGTATCTCCAACCAGCGCGAGACCACGGTGGTCTGGGACCGCATAAGCGGCCAGCCCATCTACAACGCCATCGTATGGCAGTGCCGTCGTACCGCGCCGGCAATCGACGCGTTGGTTGAACAGGGTTGCGAGGAGCTGGTGCGCTCCCGCACGGGACTCACGCTCGACCCGTATTTCTCAGCCTCCAAGGTGCAGTGGATTCTCGACAACGTCGACGGCGCGCGCGAGAGCGCGGCGGCGGGCGACCTCATGTTTGGCACCATCGATACCTGGCTCATCTATAACCTCACCGGCGGCCAAACCTTCGCCACCGACTACACCAACGCCAGTCGCACGGCACTCTTCAATATTCATACGTTGGACTGGGACGATGACCTGCTGTCTCTCTTCGACATCCCGCGTGCCATGATGCCCGAGGTCCGTTGGAGCTCCGGTGACTACGGTCGCGTCGCGAGCGACATCATGACCAACATGCCGCCCATCATGGGTGTGGCGGGCGACCAGCAGGCGTCGCTGTTCGGACACTGCTGTTTCCATCCCGGCCAGACCAAAAACACCTATGGCACGGGCTGCTTTATGCTCATGAACACCGGCGACGAGATCGTCGAATCCAAGAATGGCCTGGTCTCCACCATCGGTATCGCTGCGGACGGCAAGGTCAGCTATGCGCTCGAGGGCTCTATTTTTGCCGCCGGTTCCACCATGAACTGGCTTCGCAACAACATGGGCATCATCTCGAGCGTGAGCGAGTCGGCACAGCTCGCCGCTTCGATTAGCGACAACGAGGGCTGCTACTTCGTTCCCGCCTTTGCGGGTCTGGGCGCTCCCTGGTGGGACCCGCATGCCCGCGGTATCGTGTGCGGTCTGACCGGCGCCTCGAGCCGTGCGACTATCGTACGTGCCGCCTGCGAATCCATGGCATATCAGAGCTACGACGTGCTGCGCGCCATGGAGCAGGACGTGGGGCTTTCGATCGAGCGCCTGTCTGTCGATGGCGGTGCCTCGCGCAACGAGTTCATCATGCAATTCCAGGCCGACCTGCTGGATATCCCCGTGCTGCAATGCGAGACGGTGGAGGCCACGGCAATCGGTGCCGCGTACTTGGCGGGTCTTGCCGTCGGCTATTGGGAAGACCTGGAAGAGCTGGAGCAAAATGCCCAGATCGTTAGGACCTTCCTTCCCCACATGTCCGCCGAGCGCCGCGAACAAAACCTTGCGGGCTGGTGTGATGCAGTCAGGCGCTCGCTCAGTACCGCACAGTAGGGCTGCGATGGGCTGCTCGATACAACAAACCGCTAAACTAATGCATGGCGTGCGGCGGCAACGTTGCTGCGTGCCTTGTCAGCAAGGCCATCTTCCGGCCGCAACGAAAGGGGCAATCAACCCATGACCGTCACCTACGATACGTCCCGTGTGACGCTTGTCGATCACCCGCTCGTCCAGCACAAGCTGTCGATCCTGCGCGACAAAAACACCGGCACCAACCAGTTCCGCCAGCTCGTGCGCGAGCTCGCACTTTTTGACGGCTACGAGGCCATGCGCGACCTGCCCATGGAAGACGTCGAAGTCGAGACCCCCATCACCACCGCAACGTTTAAGCAGCTCGCCGGCAAAAAGCTCGCCATCGTGCCCATCCTGCGTGCGGGCCTTGGCATGGTCGACGGCATCCTCGACCTGGTGCCCTCCGCTCGCGTGGGCCACATCGGCATGGAGCGCGACGAGGTTACCCACGAGCCGCATGAGTATTACTGCAAGATGCCCAAGGATATCGACCAGCGCATCTGCCTGGTCGTCGACCCCATGCTCGCCACGGGCGGTTCGGCCGAGATGGCCATCAGCTACCTGCGCGAGCGCGGTGTCAAGGACATCCGCATGCTGTGCATCGTCGCGGCCCCCGAGGGCCTCAAGTCACTGACCGAAAAGGACCCCGACGTACATATTTATACCTGCGCCATCGACGACCATCTCAACGAAGCTGCCTACATCGTTCCCGGCCTGGGCGACGCCGGCGACCGCATCTACGGCACGCTGTAATCTCCGGGGCATACCGGCTAACGTCGAAAATACGAAGAAATGGTGCGCGCGGTCGAACAAAAGACGACCGCGCGCACTCCTGTTAACGGACGTTTTGCCCTGCAGGGTTCGAGAAAAACGTATTACCGTACCTGCGGCATAAAGAAGGTCTTAAGAAAACGAACAGGTGCGTATTAACCGATGCTTTTTCGGTTGTACTTTAGCGATTGGCTCGTACAATAGTCACCAACGTTTGGCGGGAACTGTCCTGTGAGGCGATAAAAAAGGAAAGTGAGGACGCCAGTGTTTCAGATAGCCGATCTGCTCGCTATCGTTGCAGGTGCCATCGCGGGCGCGATTGCCTTCCTTCCCTTTGTCTTTACGCTCAAGCCGGTTCTTGACGATAAGCAGAATGCGGACATGCTCAAGGGTATGGTGAGTCTCGCGGTCTCGGCAATCGCGTTGCTTGTCTTTACCTTGGTTGTGTTTGTGTTGTTCGGAGAGGCATTTCGCATGTTCCTCCTGGGCGAGGCGATCGGCTTCGTGGCCTTTATGGCCGCCTGCGCGGTTCGCGTTGCCAAGGCGCTGCGAGATCCTCATGAGGTCGAAAGGTAAGTCGTGGAAATTTTTGAAAAGCTGCCTGATGAGATTAATCATCTGGTCAGCGAGTTCAGCTCCACCCCTGTCGTGGGCGATCTGAGCTGCGGCATCACGCAGTACTCGTTTTGGCTGATCGTCTCCACGATCGTGCTCCTGATCGTCCTGGCCGTGTTCAAGAAGAAGCAGACCCTGGTTCCCAAGGGCTTCTTCGTCAACGGTTTCGAGTACATCATCGAGTACGTCGAGAACGATATCGGCAAGGGTGTCGTGGGTGAGAACTGGAAGAAGCACTTCCCGTTCCTGTGCTCGCTTTTCCTGTTCATCCTGATCAATAACATGATCGGCCTGATCCCGGGAATGAAGCCCGGCACCGGCGCAATCGGCTCCACCGCCGCACTCGCCATTTTCGCCTTCGTGTACTTCATCTACTACGGATGCAAGGCTCACGGCGTGATCGGCTACATCAAGAGCCTCGCCCCGCAGGGCGTGAGCTTCCCGATGAACGTGCTCGTGTGGGTCGTCGAGCTTTTCTCGACCTTCCTGCGCCTCATCACGCTCGCCGTCCGTCTGTTCTGCAACATGTTCGCAGGACACGTGGTCATGGGCTCGTTCGCCATCATGGCGAGCATGTTCATGCAGCCGCTGCTTCAGCAGGTTTCCGCGGCCCACGCCGTCGGCGCCCTGCCTTCGCTAGCCTGGCTTGCCATCCTCATCCTGATCTATGCGATCGAGCTTGTGGTCGGCGCCATCCAGGCTTACGTCTTCACGGTCCTTACCGCCGTGTATGTCTCCGAGGCAGAGGAGGTCGCGGAGGAGGAGTAGTCTTCCGTTCGCGCCTTAAAGGTAAGGTAATTCGTTAAACCGCCGGTGCCCGTACCCATGGAGCCCGGCAGTTATAAAAAGGTTATCCTGCGTGAAATAAGACACGCACGACAAAGGAGGAATCGTGGGAGTTATCGGTTACGGTCTCGGTGTTATCGGCGCTGGTCTTGCTATCGGCCTGTCTGCTCTGGGTGCTACGGGTGCTATGGCCCGTCAGCCTGAGGTCCAGGGCCGCGTGTTCACCGTCTTCATCATGGGCTCCGCCTTCGGCGAGGCTCTGGCTCTGATCGGCTTCGTTGTCGCGCTGATCGTTAAATAGCACGGAGCGTCAAGTATGAATCTTTCATCCCAGAAGAGCGCGATCGCACTCTCCGCGTCCGCGGCCGCGCTGCTCATGCCGGTTTCCGCGTTCGCTGAGGACGGCGCTGCCGGTGCGGACATCCTCATCCCTAAGATGGCGGAGTTCATCCCGGCGCTTATCGCCTTCCTGATTATCTGGATCGTGCTGGCCAAGGTCGCCCTGCCGGGCATCATGAAGACCATGGAGGAGCGCGGCAAGAAGATCGAGGAGAGCCTCGACGAGGCCGAGAAGACCAAGCAGGAGGCTATCGCCAAGCGCGCTGAGTCCGACTCGATCGTCACCGACGCCCGTCGTCAGGCTGCTGACATTGTTCTCGAGGCCCGTAAGGACGCCGAGTCCGAGCGCGCCCGTATCATCGAGGCTGCTCACAAGGAGGCCGAGGAGATCATTGCCAAGGCCCATACGACCGTCGAGGACGAGCGCAAGTCCATCTACGCCGGTGCCGCGAGCTCCATCGCCGACCTGTCCGTTGCCGTCGCCACCAAGATCGTGGGCGAGGCACTCGAGGACGATGCCGAGCAGAAGAAGCTCATCGAGCGCTACATCCAGGAAGCAGGTAGCCTGAATGCCGACTAGCCGCTATCAGGACAAGGTGCTCGAGACCTACGCGCGCTCCCTTCTGGAAGCCGCTAAGGCCGAGGACCATGTGTTTGAGGACCTCGAGATGATCGAGCGCCTGGCTTCTGCCAGCCCCGAGATCATCGCCGTGCTCGACACCATGTCCAAGCGCGACCAGCTCGACCTTCTTCCCAAGGTGGCAGCTGCCTTTAAGTATGTTGCCGAGGAAGACGAGGATGTAGTGGGCGTGACCGTCACCACGGCGATCCCGCTCGACGACGAGCTGCGTCAAACCATCACTAAGAAATGCGAGCAGGACTTCGGCCGCAAGGTATTCCTTATCGAGCAGGTCGACCCGTCTATCGTGGGCGGCCTGGTGCTCGAGGCCCGCGGCGAGCGTCGTGACATTTCCGTCAAGACGCAGCTGCGCATCGCGCAGGAGACCCTCGCAAACTCTGCTAATTCGTACGGAGGTGAAGCCTAATGTCCGAAACCCTCAATGCCCAGGATATCGCCAAGAAACTGCAGGAGCAGCTCACGAGCCTCTCCGCGACGGTCGATACGCATGAGGTTTCAACGGTCGACGAGGTAGGCGACGGCATCGCGCGCGTCTCCGGCCTCAAGAGCGCCATGGCAGGCGAGCTTCTGGAGTTCAAGAGCTCCGATACCGGTGAGACCGTCTTCGGCCTTGCCCAGAACCTTGACCGTGACGAGGTCGGCGCCGTTCTGTTCGGTGCCGTCGACTCCATCAAGGAAGGCGACGAGTGCCGCACCACTGGCCGCGTTATGGATATCCCCGTGAGCCGTGCCATGCTCGGCCGCGTCGTCAATCCGCTCGGCCAGCCCATCGACGGCCTGGGCGACATCGTCGCTACGCACCGTCGCCCCATCGAGTTCAAGGCTCCCGGCGTCATCGATCGTACCCCGGTGTGCGAGCCGGTTCAGACCGGTCTGCTCGCTATCGACTCCATGGTGCCTATTGGCCGCGGTCAGCGTGAGCTCATCATCGGCGACCGTAAGACCGGTAAGACCGCCATCGCCATCGACGCTATCCTCA
>CAJMRN010000078.1 GCA_905215815.1 uncultured bacterium
AAGGCTCTCGTTGCCGCCGGTCTTGTTCCCGTCTTCTGCTGCGGCGAGTCCCTCGAGGTCCGCGAGGCCGGCACCTATGTCGAGCACGTCGTGAACCAGGTCAAGGCTGGCCTTGCTGGTCTTGAGATCACCTGCCCCAAGCAGGTCGTCGTCGCCTACGAGCCCATCTGGGCCATCGGCACCGGCAAGACCGCTACCGCTGAGGACGCTCAGGAGGTCTGCGGCGCTATCCGTGAGACCCTCAAGGAGATGTTCGGCGAGGAACTCGCCGACGGTATCCGCGTTCTCTACGGTGGTTCCGCCAAGCCCGGCAACATTGCCGAGCTCGTCGCCAAGCCCGATGTCGACGGCGCCCTCGTGGGTGGCGCTTCGCTCAAGGCTGCCGACTTCGCTTCTATGGTCGTCAAGGCAGGCGAGTAGGACATATGGCACAGCGTCATCTTCCTGCACTCCTGATCATCATGGATGGTTGCGGCCTTGCTCCGGCCGATGGCGAGAACGCCGTCGCCGCTGCCAAGACGCCCTTCCTTGATAGCCTGTACGAGAAGTACCCCCACACCACGCTCGGCGCTTCGGGCGAGGACGTGGGCCTTCCCGACGGTCAGATGGGCAACTCCGAGGTGGGTCACCTCAATATCGGTGCCGGCCGCATCGTCTTCCAGGAGCTTTCGCGCATCAACAACGCCATCAAGGACGGCTCCATCGCCAAGAACGAGGTCTTCGTCAAGGCTATGGACGATGTAAAGGCCGAGGGCAAGACCCTCCATCTCATGGGTCTTATGAGCCCTGGCGGTGTTCATTCCCACATAAACCACGTCGAGGCTCTGGTCAAGATGGCTGCCCAGCATGGCGTCAAGACCGTTCGCGTCCACGCCTTTATGGATGGCCGCGACGTCGACCCGCAGTCCGGTGCCGGCTACATGAGCGAGTTCTGCGCCTTCCTGGCCAAGATCTCCGAGGAGACTGGTTGCGACGCTCGCGTTGCCACCGTCTCGGGCCGTTACTGGGCCATGGACCGCGATAACCGTTGGGAGCGCATCCAGCGCGCCTACGACGTCATGGTCAACGCATCTGATGCCGATACCGACCCTGTTGCCGGTATCAAGGCCTACTACGAGAAGGATCCGCGCGGCGACGAGTTCGTCGAGCCCTTCGCTGCCCACAACGAGGGCATCCACGAGGGCGACGCGGCCATCTTCTTCAACTTCCGTCCCGACCGCGCTCGTCAGATGACCCGCGTGTTCACGGACAAGGAGTTCGATGGCTTTGAGCGCGAGCAGATCAAGCTTTCGCACTTTGTGACGATGACCGAGTACGACCCGACGTTTGACGTCGAGGTCGCCTTCCCCAAGACGTTCCCCGAGAACGTCCTGGCCGACGTTATCGCCGCCAATGGCCTGAAGCAGCTGCACACCGCCGAGACCGAGAAGTACGCCCACGTGACGTTCTTCCTCAACGGCGGCATCGAGGAGCCCAAGGAGGGCGAGGAGCGCGTGCTCGTCGCTTCCCCCAAGGTCGCTACCTACGATCTGCAGCCTGAGATGAGCGCTCCCGAGGTTACCGAGAAGCTTGTCGCCGCCATCAACGAGGATCGCGCTGATTTCTACATCGTGAACTTCGCGAACTGCGACATGGTTGGTCACACCGGTGTCTTCGACGCCGCCGTTAAGGCCGTCGAGGCTGTTGACGATGCCCTGTCCAAGGTTGTCCCGGCGATTCTCGCCAAGGGCGGCTTTGCGCTGATTACCGCCGACCACGGCAACGCCGATCACATGTTTGACGTTGCTTCCGACGGTTCCAAGCATCCGTTTACGGCTCACACCACCAACCGCGTCCCGTTCATCATCGTTGATGAGAAGGCCAAGCTCACCGGTATCGAGGACGGCCGTCTTTCCGATATCGCTCCGACCATGCTCACCATGGCTGGTATTGAGCCTTCCGCCGAGATGACGGGTCGCGTGCTCGCCACCGAGGTCTAAGAGAAAACGCCAAGCGTTTCTTTGAAGGGGGTTGTCCATATTCGGGCAATCCCCTTTTTTTGGTATTTCTGCCATATCTGCCCCGTCCCCAAATGGCAGGTGGGGGAGTGTCGGGGGTTGTGGTACAGTACTGGAGTTTGAATTGTTCTATTAAGGAGCTTATCTATGGGTCCGTTCCAGATTCTTCTGTTTGTCGTTTGGGCTGTCTCTGCCGTGGCGCTGACGATTCTCGTCCTGATGCATTCCGGTAAGGGCACCGGCGTTTCGGATATGATCGCTAGCTCGCTGTATAACTCCAGCTCTGCCACGGGCGTCATGGAGCAGAACCTCGATCGCCTGACGGTAATTATGGCCGTCGTTTTTGCCGTGTGCGTCGTCCTGTGCATGTTCTTCTTCCCGCAGGGCATCGTCGGCTACTAAGCACGAGCCGCATAAATATTTGAAAAGGGTTCCGTAAGTGCGGGACCCTTTTTGTTTACATATTTGTAACAGAGTCAAAATATCCCCACATACTTCGCCCAACTAAAGAAATTCTCGACCGTTGACCGGAATTAGCCCCAAATCGTGCATAAAATGCGCTACTGTATTGCGAAACGTTGGTCCGTTGTGCATAACCAGCCATAGCAACGGGCGGCGTTTTGATGGTTCGGATCGGATTGTCTCGACATGTGTCCGACTGAACATTTCTTTGTCCTATCTCATAAGGAGGATGGCATGGCTGATTCTATGTTCCACCAGCCCGTTATGGGTCGTCGCGCCTTTGTTGGCGGCACCCTCGCTGCGAGCTCCATGGCTTTTCTTGCCGCATGCGGCAAGAAGGGCGGCGACGCTTCCGGTTCTGAGTCCGGTTCGACGCTGAACTTCTACATTAACAACCCGGTCTGCATCGACCCCTACAATGTCCAGGAGGACCAGGGCACTCAGGTCGAGTACCAGCTCTTTGACGCTCTGACCTCTTATGACGCCGAGAAGGGCGAGATCGTTCCGCTGGCTTGCGAGTCCTTCGAGGCCAACGACGACGCCACCGAGTTCACCTTCAAGATCAAGAAGGCCAAGTTCCACAACGGTGACGACGTTACCTCCAAGTCCTTCAAGCTCGGTTGGGAGCGTCTGGTCAGCACTAAGTCGGCCATCGCTACCGAGTATGGCCCGTCCGAGGTCTCCTATCACCTTTCCATGGTCGAGGGCTATGACGATCTGCTTGCCGGTAACGCTACCGAGCTCAGCGGTGTTACCTGCCCCGACGATGAGACCCTCGTCGTCAAGCTGTCTTCCGCTTACGCCGACTTCCCCTTCGTCGCCTCTCACCCGGCTCTGGCCCCGGTTCCCGAGTGCGCCGAGTCCGATGCCAAGAGCTTCTATCTTGCACCGGTCGGTAACGGCCCGTTCATGATGGACGGCAAGTGGGAGGATGGTCAGGAGATCAACCTCAAGAAGTTCGACGATTACTATGGCGACAAGGCCAAGATCGATGGCATCCACTTCCAGGTCATCAAGGACATGGAGACCGCTTACAAGGAGTTCCAGGCCGGTAACCTCGATGTTTGCGACGTTCCCGTTGCTCAGATCGATGCCGCTAAGAAGGATCGCGGCGTGTCCAAGGACGGCTACACCATGGGCGACGGCGAGCGCATGCTGCTCGGCTCCGAGCCTTCCACCTACTACCTGACCTGCAACAACACGGCCGAGCCGTTCAACAACGCCGACCTGCGTAGGGGCATTTCCCTGGCCATCAACCGTGAGGCCATCTGCAAGACCATCTTCAAGGGTACCCGTACCCCCGCTGACGGCATTGTTCCTCCGGGCATCGATGGCTACAAGGAGGGCGCATGGGAGTTCTGCGAGTACAACGTTGATAAGGCCAACGAGTACCTCGACAAGGTTGCTCCCGCTGGCGCTAACGGCGACCGTGGCATTAGCGTGACCCTTTCCTACAACCAGGACGGTGGTCACAAGGAGATCATGGAGTCCATCATCGGCGACCTCGCCAAGGTTGGCGTTACCGCTGTCTCCGATACCCCCGAGTGGTCTGCCCTGCTCGAGCAGTACCAGAACTTCGACTATCAGTTTGGTCGTCTGGGCTGGATTGCCGACTACCCGATCATGGACAACTTCCTGTATCCGCTGTTCCACTCCGACTCCCTCGGTGGCGACAACCGCTCTGGTTACAACAACCCCGAGTTCGACGCCAAGGTCGACGAGGCCCGTACCACGGTTGACGACGAAGAGCGCGTCGCTAAGATGCAGGAGGCCGACGCAATGGTCGCTGCTGACTGCCCGGTCATCCCGGTGATGTTCTACACGCATACCATCGCCGGTTCTGATCGCATCAAGCACCTCTATGTCGATCCGCAGAAGCACGCCGAGCTGGGTACCGCTGAGCTCGCCTAAGAGTTTGCAGCTTCCGTGAGGGTCAAGTATTTACGTAGACCTCATGGGAAACATACAGTTCTCCCTAACCTGGGGTAAACTGGCTGATGGTAATTTTGGGATGCCGGTCTGGCGATCGGCATCCCATTTAGGTTAATCCCTAGATAGGGGAGTGGTATGGGTAAGTACATCGTTAAACGTGTGCTTCAGTTCATCCCGGTGTTTTTGGGCGTTACGCTGATTCTGTTCGCCCTCCAGAATATCGTGCCGGGAGATCCGATCAAGCTGATCGGTGGAGACAAGGCTCTGTCCCCCGAGGTAGAGCTTCAGCTTCGCGTCCGCTATCACCTGGTCCAGTCGGACGAGGACGGCAACGCGATCCTTGACGAGAACGGCGACCCCGTTCAAACGTCGCTCGTGGACCGTTACTTGTATTACATGAACGGCCTGCTTCATGGCGATCTGGGCAATTCGTATCAGCGCAAGCTGCCGGTTACGGAAATCTTTGCCCAGAAGTATCCGTATACGGTCAAACTTGCCGCGTGCGCCATCGTGCTCGAGGCAATCATGGGTATCGGTGCGGGTATCATTTCGGCGGTAAAGCGTTATTCCTTCTGGGATATTTTGGTAACGCTCACCACGTCGATCCTCGTTGCGGTCCCGGCCTTCTGGCTCGGTATGTTGCTGCAGCTGTTCTTTGGCGTCATCCTCAAGGACGCCACGGGCGGTGCAATCTCCATGCCGATCTCGGGTGCCGGCGGTTCCAGCTCTCAGTATCAGGATTGGATGCACTATGTGCTTCCGACCATTACGCTGGCTTCGGTTTCGACCGCTTATGCTGCCCGCATTATGCGCTCGCAGCTGCTTGACGTCATGAACCAGGATTACATCCGTACGGCAAAAGCCAAGGGTCTCTCCAATCGCGCGATCATCATCAAGCATGCGCTTAAGAATGCACTCATTCCCGTCGTTACCTATATTGGTGTCGACTTCGGTGGCATGCTTTCGGGCGCCATCCTGACCGAGACGGTCTTCAACTGGCCCGGTATCGGCTATGAGGTCTATCGCGCCATCAGCATGCGTGACTGGCCCATCGTTATGGGCGGCGTTACGCTCATCGTCGTCGTCGTCATGGTGATCAACCTACTCGTCGACATCAGCTATGCATTCCTCGACCCGCGCATCCGCCTTGGCGGTCCGTCGGATAAGGCCTAAGGGAGGTACGTCTCATGCAGGAAACTGATTCTCAGTCTCAGGAGCAGGCTACCGCCACCAAGGCCGCATCTGCTCCCGCCAAGTCCCGCACGCTGTGGGGCGACGCTTTTAAGCGTCTTCGTAAGAACAAGCTCGCCGTTATCGGTGTCTGCTGGATCATCATCGTCGTTGTGGTTGCCCTGACCGCAGATCTGTGGGCTAAGCCCTGGCTCGGTTCGCCGACGGCTTCCGATTCGACCACCATGGCCGAGACATCGTTACTGGCTCCGTGTGCCGAGCACCCGTTTGGCACCGATGCCCTCGGTCGCGACATTCTCGTCCGTGTTATCTACGGTGCACGCGTTTCGCTGTCCGTCGGCATTATGGCCACCGCCATCTCCACGTTGATCGGTCTGGTCATGGGCGCCCTGGCCGGTTTCTACGGCGGCATCTGGGATACGATCATCATGCGCTGTGCGGACATCTTCCTGGCGTTCCCGTACGTGCTGTTCGTTGTCGCCATGATCGCCGTTATCGGCCGTGGTCTTCAGAACGTCTTTATCGCCATCGGCATTCTTGGCTGGCCTTCGATTGCGCGCGTCTTCCGATCTGCAATCCTGACGGTCAAGGAAAACGACTATGTTGATGCTGCGCGCGCGATGGGTGCATCTGATGCTCGTATCGTTGTACGTCACATCTTCCCGAACTCCGTCGCCTCCATCGTGGTCTACGCGACCATGAACATTGGTGGCGCCATTCTGACCGAGTCCGCTCTGTCCTTCCTCGGCATGGGCGTTATTCCGCCTACGCCTTCGTGGGGCTCCATGATTCAGGACGGTCAGCAGTATCTTCTGACCGCTCCCTGGATGATGATCATGCCCGGTCTGGCAATTCTCTCGACGGTGCTCGCCTTCACCCTGCTGGGTGACGGTCTGCGCGACGCCCTCGACGTCAAGATGAAGGACGCATAAGGATGAAGAAGAACAAGAACTATGTGGACCTGAAGGACCAGCCGGTTCCCGAGGGCCAGCATCTACTCGAGGTCGATGACCTTAAGATGTATTTCCATACCGAGGATGGCGTCGTTCGCGCTGTCGACGGTGTGTCCTATACGCTCGATCGCGGCGAGACCCTGGGTGTCGTCGGCGAGTCCGGCTCTGGTAAGTCCGTGACCGCCATGACCATCATGGGTCTTATCTCGATGCCTCCGGGAAAGATTGAGGGCGGTGACGTTCGCTATCGCGGCCGCTCCATCCTCGAGATGACCGAGGAAGAGATGCAGCACATTCGTGGCAACGATATCGCGATGATCTTCCAGGATCCTATGACCTCCTTGAACCCGGTCTACAAGATCGGCAAGCAGGTGGGCGAGGGGCTTCGTCTGCACCGTGGTTACTCCAAGCAGGAGGCGCTCAAGCGCGCCACCGAGCTTTTGGACCTCGTTGGCATTCCCGAGCCCGAGAAGCGCGTCAATGAGTATCCGCATCAGTTCTCTGGCGGTATGCGTCAGCGCGTTATGATCGCCATGGCTCTTGCCTGCGATCCCGATATTCTGATTGCCGACGAGCCCACGACTGCCCTGGACGTTACCATCCAGGCTCAGATTATTGAGCTTATGCAGGAAATGCAGGAGAAGAACGGCAACGCCATCATCATGATTACCCATGACCTGGGCGTCGTCGCCGATATGGCCGATAAGATCATGGTTATGTACGCCGGCCGTCCCGTCGAGTTCGGTACTGCTGAGGAAATATTCTACGAGAGCCGTCACCCCTACACCTGGGGCCTTATTCGCTCCATCCCGGAGCAGGCTATCGATGAGAAGAAGCCGCTTACGCCGATTCACGGCAACCCGCCTTCGCTCATGAACCTGCCCGAGGGCTGCGTGTTCTCGCCTCGTTGCCCCTATGCAACCGATAAGTGCCGCAAGCAGCGCCCCGAGCGTGTTGTCACCGAGTCCGGCCACTATTCTGCGTGCCATTATTCCGGTGACCCCGAGTTCCTCAAGAACGCCCCTGAGACGTCCCGTACGCGCAAGGATTCCAAGAAGGGAGGCGAGGCGTAAATGGCAGACAATAACGAGCGCACCCCGCTGCTGAAGGTCGAGCACCTCTCTAAGGAGTTCCCCGCAGAGTCCGGCATGTTCGCCAAGCGTTTTTCCAAGCGTGTCGTCTCTGCTGTAAATGACATCTCTTTCGAGATTTATCCTGGCGAGACCTTTGGTCTGGTTGGTGAGTCTGGTTGCGGTAAGTCCACAACGGGCCGCACCATCATGCGCTTGACCAAGCCGACCGCCGGTAAGGTGTTCTTCCAGGGTAAAGATGTTGCTGAGATGAACAAGCATGAGATCAAGGACATGCGTCGTGACATGCAGTTTATCTTCCAGGATCCTTATGCTTCGCTGAATCCCCGTATGACCATCGGCGAGATCGTCTCCGAGCCCATGACCATTCACGGCGTGGGAACCAAGGAGGAGCGCATTGAGCGCGTCCGCGAGCTTCTCGACGTCGTTGGACTGAACCCCGAGCACATTAACCGCTATCCCCATGAGTTCTCGGGCGGCCAGCGTCAGCGCGTCGGCATTGCCCGCGCATTTGCGCTGAAGCCCAAGCTGATTATCTGCGACGAGCCGGTATCCGCTCTTGATGTGTCCATTCAGGCCCAGGTTCTGAACCTGCTCAAGGAACTGCAGGACAAGTTCGGTACCGCATATCTGTTTATCGCCCACGATCTGTCCGTCGTGCAGCACATCTCCGATCGCGTTGCCGTTATGTATCTGGGTAAGATGGTCGAGGTTTCGGACTGGAAGACGCTCTACAGCGAGCCTCACCATCCGTACACGCAGTCGCTGCTGTCTGCCGTGCCGGTTCCCGATCCTGATATCCAGAAGACCCGCAAGCGCATCATCCTCGCCGGCGATCCGCCGTCACCGCTGGATCCGCCGACCGGCTGCCGTTTCCACACGCGCTGCCCGATCGCGCAGGGTATCTGCTCCGAGAAGCTTCCCGAGTTTAAGGAAGTTGCACCGGGTCACTGCTGCGCCTGCCACTTCGCCGAGCCGTTCCCGATTAAGGAATCGCACATCGACCTGTAGTCGGTTGTACTCGTCCGGGCCCACCCTGGTGTTACTTTTCAGAACGTCCTCGGACATGTCGGAAGCCCCGCTGCGCGCTACGCGCTGCGGGGCTTCCTCCGTCCTGCGGAATGTTCTGAAAAGTAACACCAGGGCGGGCCCTACGTTAACTCGGCAGGGGGAGTGCGATTCCTCGATCGCTCACTAAACCTAACAAGAAATTGAGTGAGGCCGGAGCATTAGCTCCGGCCTCCTTATATAAGGGCTCGGCAAAGCCGAGCCACTAAATATATATCAGCCCCAGAACATGTTTGAGAACAGTGCCTGGAGTACGTGTCCCTAGGGCAGGAATGAGGTTGCTTTCCAATGCATTCC
>CAJMRN010000079.1 GCA_905215815.1 uncultured bacterium
AGACGAGCTATACTGGCAGAGTAAAAACCCAACCGGCAGTAGGGCTCAGGGGCTTCGCCTATCAGATGTGGAAGTACAGCTCGTACTCCAGCGGGGTCGGGGCCAGACGAGCCTGGTCGATCTCGCCGCGCTTGATGCTGATCCAGGTATCGATCAGGTCGTCGGTGAAGACGTCGCCTGCGGTGAGGAAGTCGTGATCTTCCTCAAGTGCGTCCATGGCCTCAGCCAGGGAGCTCGGAACCTGCTTGATGCCAGCGTGCTCTTCCGGCGGCAGTTCGTACAGGTCCTTGTCGACCGGTGCCGGAGGTTCGATGTGGTTCAGGATGCCGTCCAGGCCTGCCATCAGCTGTGCGGAGAAGGCGAGGAACGGGTTGCAGGACGGATCCGGAGCGCGGAACTCGATACGCTTCGCAGCCGGGGAGGTGCCGGCCAGCGGAATACGGATGGCGGCGGAGCGGTTACGAGCGGAGTACACCAGGTTGACCGGAGCCTCGAAGCCCGGGACCAGACGGTGGTAGGAGTTCAGGGACGGGTTGGTGAAGGCAAGCACGGAGGAGGAGTGCTTGATCAGGCCGCCGATGTACCAGCGGGCGAGGTCGGACAGACCGCCGTAGTTCTTCTCATCGTAGAACAGCGGCTTGCCGTCCTTCCACAGGGACTGGTGGCAGTGCATGCCAGTGCCGTTGTCGCCTGCGATCGGCTTCGGCATGAAGGTGGCGGCCTTGCCGGCGAGAGCTGCGGTCTCGTGGACGACGTACTTGTACTTCATCAGGTCATCGCCTGCGTGCTGCAGGGAGTTGAAGCGGTAGTTGATCTCCTGCTGGCCAGCGCCTGCCACCTCGTGGTGGGAACGCTCGAGAATCAGGCCGACCTTCTGCAGGTTGGCGACCATGTCGTCGCGCAGGTCCTGGGTGTGGTCAATCGGCGGAACCGGGAAGTAGCCCTTCTTGACGCGGTTCTTGAACGCGATGTTCGGAGTGCCATCGTCCTCGGTGTCGATACCGGAGTTCCACGGAGCCTCGATGGAGTCCACCTCGTAGAAGGAGCGCTGCATGCTGTTCTCGAAACGTACCTTGTCGAAGATGAAGAACTCGGCTTCCGGAGCGAAGGAAGCGGTATCGGCGATGCCGGTGGACTTCAGGTAAGCCTCGGCCTTGCCGGCAACCTGACGCGGGTCGCGGGAGTACGGCTCGTCGGTCAGCGGGTCGACGATGGAGAAGGCCACGTCGAGGGTCTTGTGCTTGCGGAACGGATCGATGAATGCGGTGGAAACGTCCGGCACCAGCTTCATATCGGACTCGTTGATGGCCTGGAAGCCTTCCACGGAAGAACCATCGAACGGCATGCCGTCGGTGAAGGCGTCCTTCAGGAATTCGCTTGCCGGCACGGTGAAGTGCTGCTGAACACCGATCAGATCGGTGAAGCGAACGGAGACATACTCAATGCCTTCCTTGTTGATAAGGGCCTCAGCATCAGCCTTGGTTTCAAGTGCAGTCACGGGACCGCTCCTTTCGAATAAGTTACTTACAGGCTCTTAGTCTATGGTCGCGCGTTTCGCTCACTCGCCATTTGGGTTACGAGAATGTTTCGTAATGACATATTCGAGGTGTGATTTCGCGGAAAATCACGATTCGATTGTTACGAACAGCCACGTCCGCCCCTTCAGAAGCGTTCATTTAATGGACAGGCAGCATGAAAAAGGTCCCGATCGTATGAATACGATCGGAACCTTCCGTGACATCATGCGGGTGCTATGACCGTCAGCGGCCGCGCATGGCGCGACGGCTCACGCGCTGCGGATGCATCGGGTCGACGCCCTTCGGCACGCTCATGCCGTTCTTCAGCTGCAGAGTGCGCAGACGCTCGTTGAGCACCGTGAGCTCGGTCTTGGTGAGCACGAAACGAGTCCTCGGATGGATGGCGGCCATCAGCTTGTAGCTCTCGGCAATGATGTTGCCCATCGTCTCGCCCAGGTCCGCGCCGACGGCGTTCATGTACACCTCGGGGTCGGCCAGCTGCAGGTCGTGGAAGAACACGCCGTTCAGGTTGTAGTCGTAGTTCTGGCCGGTGTGGGCCAGGATAACATCAAAATATTTGCGAGTCTTGTTGATGACGGCGGCCAGACGGATGATCTCCGGGCGGGTGCCGACGATGATGAGCAATTTCAGCTTGCCGTTGTTTTTAAAGGAAATGCTGCTGTAGTCAGACATACTTTTCTCCTTAGTAGCTACTATGTGCAGGGGATGTAGGGGCGAACATCGTTCGCCCGCAGAAACGTTACGACCGGGGCAAACTTCCGGGTCGATGACGAGCATCGACCCCTACATCGCAGGGGCGGATTCCATATCCGCCCGGGAACTTTGCCGCTGCCGCACACGGGCACGGGCGAGCACTGCTCGCCCCTACAATGCGCCCGTTTTACACCTTCTCAAAGAATGTATCCGGGTGGGCCGGGTCGAACTGCTCGTTCGCCCACATCAGGGTGACGAGGTTCTCGGTCTCGCTCAAATTGATGATGTTGTGGGTGTACCCCGGCAGCATGTGGATGGCCTGGGGCTTGTCGCCGGTCACCTCAAATTCCAGCACCTCGCCGCTGCCGACGCGGCGCTCCTGAATCAGACCGTGGCCCGAAACCACGATGAAAAACTCCCACTTCGTGTTGTGCCAGTGCTGACCCTTTGTGATGCCGGGCTTCGAGACGTTGACGCTGAACTGGCCGCAGCTCTCGGTTTTGAGCAGCTCGGTAAAGCTGCCGCGGGCGTCCTCGTTCTTTTTCAGGTCAAAGATGACCTTCTCTTTGGGCAGATAGGACAGATACGTCGAGTACAGCTTTTTTGCAAAGCTGCCCGCCGGAATCTCCGGCAGTACGAGCGTTGCGGGCTGAGCCTTGAACCTTTCCAGCAGGTCCGCAATTTCGCCCAGTGTGACTTTATGGGTCACCGGCGCGGCACAGTAGCGCCCACTGTCATGGAAAACCGGCGTCAGACCGTCGTAATCGCAGCGGTGAGGCTTGCCCTCCAGCGCGTCGAGCATTTCCTCCACCAGGTCGTCAATGTACAAAAGCTCCAGCTCGGTGGCGCGGTCATTGACCGTGATGGGCAGGTCGTTGGCGGTGTTATTGCAGAAGGTCGCCACGGCACTGTTGTAGTTGGGGCGGCACCACTTGCCGAACAGATTCGGGAAGCGGTAGACCAGCACCGGTGCGCCGGTCTCCTGCCCGTAGGTGAAGAACAGCTCCTCACCGGCCAGCTTGCTCTTTCCGTAGTCGCTCTCGCCGTAGCGGCCGATCAGCGTCGCTTGGATCGAGCTGGACAGCATGACCGGGCAGCGGTTGGCGTGAGATTTGAGCGTGTCCAGCAGGGTAGAGGCGAAGCCGAAGTTGCCCTGCATGAACTCGTCGTTATTTTTGGGACGGTTGACACCCGCTAAATTGAACACAAAATCGGCTTGTGCACAAAAGTGGTCCAGCTCTGCGGGGGGCGTGTCGAGGTCATACTCAAACACGTCCTCGATCTGCAAGGCGGGGCGGGTACGGTTCTTGCCGTCGCGGACAGCCTTCAGGTTCTCGCAGAGATTGCGCCCCACAAAGCCCTTGGCGCCGGTCACAAGGATTTTCATGCCTTCTCGGCCTCCATCTCTTTCAGCGCGTTTTGGACATAGTCGGTGGTCAAAATTTTCTTAACCGTACCCTCCACGTCCAGACGGTGCGTGTTGTGGCTCGTGTAGGAGTCGTCGGCCATCGTGTGGACCTCACCCTTGACGACGAACTTGTCGTAGTTCAGGTCGCGGTTGTCGGCGGCCACGCGGTAGTAACCGCCCATGTCCTCACTGCGCAGGCGCTCCTCGCGGGTCATCAGGGTCTCGAACAGCTTCTCGCCGTGGCGGGTGCCGATGATGTTCGTGCCGGTGTCGCCGAACAGCTGCTGCACGGCCTTAGCCAGGTCGCCGATGGTGGAGGCGTCGGACTTCTGGATGAACAAATCGCCCGGGTTTGCATGCTCAAACGCGAACATGACCAGGTCAACGGCCTCGTCCAGGTTCATCAGGAAACGGGTCATATTGGGGTCGGTGATCGTGATGGGGTTGCCGGCGCGGATCTGGTCAATGAACAGCGGAATGACGCTGCCGCGGCTGCACATGACGTTGCCGTAGCGGGTGCAGCAGATGGTGGTGCGCCCGGCGCCGTTGCGGGCGTTGGCGTAGATGATGGATTCCATCATGGCCTTGGACTTGCCCATGGCGTTGATGGGGTATGCGGCCTTGTCGGTGGACAGGCACACGACGCGGTCGACGCCCTCCTCGATGGCGGCGTGGAGCACGTTGTCCGTGCCGATGACGTTGGTGCGCACGGCCTCCATGGGGAAGAACTCGCAGGAGGGCACCTGCTTGAGGGCGGCGGCGTGGAAGATGTAGTCCACGCCGTGCATGGCGTCGCGCACGCTCTGGGCGTTTCGCACGTCGCCGATGAAGAAGCGCACCTTGGAGGCGAGCTCCGGGGACCTCTCCTGCAGGCGGTGGCGCATGTCGTCCTGCTTCTTCTCGTCGCGGGAGAAGATGCGGATCTCGGCCAGGTCGGTGTTCATGAAGTGCTTGAGCACGGTGTTGCCGAACGAGCCGGTGCCGCCCGTGATCATGAGGGTCTTGTCTTTGAATGCTGTTGTGGGTTTCATCTACTTGCCTTCCTTGCGCTTTGCACCCGTGAACTGGTAAAAAAGGAATTTGCTGTTAGTAATGAGATATCGTTTAAAAAGCCGCTTTGGCTCTTGAATAAGCCTGTATAGCCACTCGAGACTCAGGTTCTGCATCCACATCGGCGCCTCTGGTACCACGCCAGCGAGAACGTTGAACGCGCCTCCAACGCCAATCATCAACGGTTGAGGGCCGCCCTTAAGTTCATGCATAAGGACTTCCTGACGGGGTGCACCTAAAGCGATCCATGCAAAGTCAGCACCAGATTCTGCGAGGCGTCGCGATAGGTCTCGTTTCTCACTATCGGAGAGCGGGCGGAAGACCGAAGGCTCCATGCCGGCGATTACCAGGTCCGGATATTCCTTTTGAAGTGAATTCTTGAGAGCGTCGAGATTTTTCTGCTCGTTACCGTAGAAGTAATGACTCCATCCTTGCTGCGCGGAAATGTTGAATATCTCTCGCATCAGATCGGGTCCAGTTACACGCCCCATTGACTCGATTGTTTTACGTCCGACAACAGATAAAGGCTTTCCGTCGGGAACGGACATGACGGATTCAGCTTGGCAGGTCCAATAGGAGGGGTCGTCATGAGCCATAACCGAGGTATGAGCATTTGAAACGCAAATATACTCGCCATGTAACTTATCTATATGACGAGTAAGAAACTCGACACACTCAGACATATTGGTTCCCGTGATCGGAACATCGATTACGGGAACGCGTTTGAGTTCAGTGAATTTTGAATAGTTCTGGAGCATTAGCACGCACCCTTGCCGGTGATGACCTCGATCACCGTGAGGATGACGATCTTGAGGTCCGTGACGGGTCCGCGCTTGGCGATGTACTCCAGGTCCCGGCGGAGCATGCCGTCGAACCCGGTCGAGTTGCGCTCCGTCACCTGCCACCAGCCGGTGATCCCCGGCTTCACGGCCAGGCGCTGCAGGTCGAACTCGGTGTACTCCGCCACCTCGTTGGGCAGCGGCGGGCGCGGGCCCACGACCGACATCTGGCCCAGGAACACGTTGACGAACTGAGGGAACTCGTCGATGGAGTGCTTTCGGATGAACTTGCCTATCTTGGTGACGCGCGGGTCGTCCCTCATCTTGAACATGGCGCCGGCGATCTCGTTTCGCCCCTTGAGCTCGGCGAGGCGCTCGTCGGCGTCCTTGTACATGCTGCGGAACTTCCACATGCGGAAGGTGGACAGGCTGCCGTCGCGGTGGGTCTGCCCCACGCGGACCTGGCTGTAGAACGGGTTGCCCTCGCTCTCCAGGCGGATAGCCGCGGCGAGCACCAGGCTGGGTACGGCGATGACGGCCAGCACGAAGCCGCTGAACACGATGTCGAACGCGCGCTTGACGGCCCTGTAGCCCAGGCGCGTGCGGTCCCAGTCCTTCACGGCCTGCATGGCCTTGTAGCGCACGCTCACCTCGCCGCCACTCATGGCCTGGGCAACGAGCGCGGCCCCCACCGGCGCTCCTGCTGAATACTCAGTTTTATCTGACTTCATTTCCTTCAAACTTACGTCCCCGCTCCCGGGGATCCTCCCTGTCCCGTTAAACAGTCGCCCGTAGTTAGGCGATCGCCTTTTTAAGGTTTCGCATGACGCCGCTGCTCGGCTGAAAGCACAGCGAGGCCTACGCGCGCAGTAACGCGTCGGCCACATAAGTCGAGCTCCAGATAAGCAGTGCTCTTGCGCCTATTAATAGTTTTGATAAGGCCTTCGTGGCCCAGCAGCGGACCCGCCGTCACTACGACCTGATCGCCGTCTTTTAGGGCCTCGCTCATGGGAATTACGCGGTCTCCCACTTGCGTAAAGCTGCTAATAAGCTGGACCTCTTCTTTTGCCAGCGGCACAAACTGACCGTCCTGGGATAGCACCCGGGCTAAGTCGTCCATGCGCAGCAGATACTGTTGCACGGTGCGGGGATCCGCCGTGTCGCAGATAAGATAACCGGGAAAGAGTGGCTTGGTCGTTTTGACCCATTCGCCGTGTACTTTGATCTCGGTTTGAAATTCGGGATAAAAGAGCTCCTGTAAGGCGCCAGCCGGCACCATACGCTCGATGCGCTCGCGCATTACGTCTTCGCGACCGTTAATGACCTGGATCACATACCACACGAGCACCACCCCCTTGCTGTCTTACGTGTGGCTCACGGGGTTTGGGTATGGCTTCGCCAGGGCGCTTGTGCGCGAAGGCGCTCCATATTCAAACCCTGAGCCCAGTTAGACAAGCACGTGGCTCTGCCCCACCGTGAACGGTATGTATGAGTGCAGTGGCTAGAGACGCGGACGTGTATCGCAAGATGACCGCGACTCCAGCTGGCTGCGTGCGAACCAGTCAAGCGGGAACAAAACTGGTCCGCACGCAAACAGCTGCAGGACTGCTGCAGTTTGTCATGAAACATCAACTCGAAAAACAGATTGCCCATAGAAAAGAACAAAATCATTCAACGCGATACGCATGACGATGCTATTGGAGCTCGTGGTTTTTCTGGCACCGCCGTTACGGCCGGATGCTGATCTGCCCTGTGCTTAGCGGCTTGCTGGAGCCGTGAGCACAGTTGAACCCATGTGACGTTAGGTATCCTAGCACAAGGCGGCTGGAAACCGATTTAGGTCGTGCACGACAACATATCTTTCATTAGCAGTGCTTAAGGGCGTTATATTGCAAACTTGTTCACATTAACGCAGGTTTATGCGGGTGCAACTGTTGGCATGCACCGCCCAAGCCGCAACGCTGCCGACGTGAAATGCAAAAAGGAATTGAGTTGGGTTAACAAACTATGTACAGAAGTGGAAAGTAAGTTGCGCAACTTTTTGCGCCGCGAGAGCGCTCGTCACACAACGCGCACGCCCGACTACAGAGTCAACGCATTTTGAGACGGATTGTTGGACAACTTTTGAGAAATGGCTAGGTATATGGGCGCTCAATTTCTAGCGCAGGGCTGATGGGCATCCCTGATCGAGAGGAAAGCAGCAGGAACAGGATGGTTGGCTGGGAGCTAATATTCGCCTGAAAAGCGAGTGATATGATTCGATCTATAAGCTTTCGAATCGAAAAGGCGGAATAAGCATGGGAAATCCCGTGATAACACTCAGGGACTTGATGCCGGTGGCACACCCCGAGAAGACCAAGGTTAAGTTCAACATGAACGCTGGCGACGTGAGCCTACGCGCGTACGATCTGCTGCTAAAAGATACATCGACCACCGAGAGGACCGATAGCGGCTCGCGATGGTACGAGATGAACGCGTGGAGGAGCGCGACAGGGCAGGCGAACAACAACCTCAACCATGCAGAGTACCTGCTCTCGTTCGCCCAGTACTACACTTACGGGCCCGAGTACTTCATCTTCGGCGGCATGCACAAAGTGGAGAAGGTGGTGCCCGAGGTGCTGGGCGGCGTGGGCTACAAGCTGACGCTTCTTCCTGACTACGAGGCCTACATCAAGCGACTTATCATCAAGCTGAAGAAGCCTATCGGACGCAATATCTACAACAAGTTCTACGAGAAAGCGATGCGAGACTTTGAGCCCGTTGTATACGAATACTCGATGAGTCTGGGCAACGTGAGCCCCTTCCCCGGCTACAAGTACGTTCGCATCGACCACAAGACACTGCAGGCCGTCATCGCTAGCGTGGGCTCCGACTGGTACTGGGCGCTGGACAACGTGAAGGGCGTCTACTGCATCACCGACACCGCCACGGGACGGCTCTACGTGGGCTCGGCCTCGGGCGACAGCAAGAAGGACGCAGGCGCGGACCTGGGTATCTGGCAGCGTTGGCGCGCCTATGCCAACCCCGAGGACCCTTCGGGCGGCAACAAGGAATTCAAGGCCATCATGGCTAAGCACGGGGCTGGGTACATCATCGAGAACTTTACCTACTCCATCCTTGAGGTATGCGACACAAAGATGACCACTGCGGAGGTGTGCGAGCGAGAGAGTCATTGGAAGGACGTATTGGGATCGCGCAAGTTCGGCATGAACAAGAATTAGGTGAGTACCATGGGTTTACTGCGGACGGTGAGGGATTGCGTTTACGGCATGGCCGTGGGCGACGCGCCTGGCGTGTCCTACGAGTTTATGCCGCGCGGCAGCTTCACCCGCGATGACATGACGGGCCATTTGTAAAAAATGCAGTTCAGGCCACTAAATATCGTATGTAAATAAAAAAGGCCACTCGATTGAGTGGCCTTGCATTCACGATGGTGGAGCAGAAGCTACTTACTGCGAACACTATATATGTCAACTCAGTTGAAATC